>JADGNU010000264.1 GCA_017883305.1 Candidatus Aminicenantota bacterium
TGCGCGGATCGAGCTCGATGACGGCGCGCTTTTCTTGGGCGGGATGATAGCCGACCTGGGATATCCCGATGACGGGCGGCCGCCGCCAGCTCGCGAGGGCGTTGGGCGTGATCCTCCAACGGACCGCGCCCTTGGTCGCGCCGGCGCGAATGATCGAGCGCACCAGGAACCATCCGCTGGTATCGGTGCTGCGCCCGTCGAAGAAGCGGAGGTCGCCGGTGAGGGATTCGATGGTCAGGCGTCTCAAGGGGTCCTCGGGCGCGGCGGTGAAGACCGGGCCCTCGGCGAGCGGCGTCGCCCAGACGGCGGAGGCGTCCGAAACGTTGGGGCCGTTGCCCTGCCGCTGGAAGACGCCGTCAGTGCGCCCCAGGTGGTAGGACTTGCCGAAATAGGCCGAAGGGAAGAGCTCCAGGTTGAACCCGGCCCGGCCGACGAATTCCTTCGGGAGCGGGCGTTCGAGGTCGACGGTCACGGCGAGCGCCTCACCGTCGGGTTCGATGCGGACGCGATAGGCAATGCCTTCCTTTTCGAAGCGGAGAGGCACTTCGGCGCGATTGGCGGCCCGGTCGACGGTGCGCTTGCCGACCGTGGGGAGCTTTCCCCACTGGCCGGGCGCGGGCTCGAGGCGGACGTCGCCGAGCGAGGCGACCCTCTCGCCGTGCTGAATGATCTCGAGGCCGCCCTGTCTGCCCTCAGGGTAGGTATCGTGGAAGACGAGGACCGATACGCCTGGACGCTCGAAGTATTCTTCGGCATTGAGGACCCAGGCGGACGCGGCCTTGACGCTTTTCGCCTGGGGATCGCCCGACGCGGACGGGGCGGAAGCCGGTCCCAAACTGAGGACGAGGGCCAGGGCCAGGATCAGGGATGCTTTCTTCATCGGGGGACTCCTCGGCCGGAGTATAGCCAATTCCCCAATTATTGCGAAATCGGGGACACAATACCAATTCCCCAATTTCCTGGCAGCGAGTCAGCGAGACCAGAGGCCGAGGTCCGAAACATGTCGCTAGTTACAGGACTGAAGCCCAGATAGGTATAATCATAACAAGATTAGCCGACCCATAGGACCGAAATCAGCCCCGCGCCAGACCGCGTCGCCCCATGACCAGGATGGCGACGCCGGTAGCATAGCCCAACGTCAGGGCTGGCCCGACGGAGTCTGCGCCCACCGTCTTCAGGACGAGGACCATCAAGACGAATACGGCGGTCGTCACGGCGAGCTGGACGCCCACGGCCACGCTGATGGGGGCCGTGCGGTGGGCCCTGACCAGGACGCCGCGCTCGTAGGACAGGACGGCCTCGAGGAAGGGGAGAAGGACGAGGAGCGCGCCCGGGAGGATGGAGAACGCCGCGAGGTCGGGCGAGAGGCCCGAGACGGTCCCGTACCAGACCGTGGCCAGAGGCGTGAACACGACGGCGGCCAGACCGACCGTCGAAATTATCCCGACCTTGAGCGTGAACCGGTTGAGGATCCGTTTGTTTTCGCCGCCCTCGCCGACAAGGGCGATAACGACCTCTTGCATGGCGATGCCGGCCGTACGGAAGACGAAGCCCAGGCCGACGACGACGGGCAGAACGGCCAGCGACTCGAGAGGCATGCGGCCGCGGGCCAGGAAGAACGTGGTCAGCGGATTGATGAAGAACGACAGGAACGAGGTCAGGGCGAGCGGCGCGTAGAAGCTCACGACCCCGCTGGCCGTGAGCGAATGGCCGAACGCGCATTCCGCGTCGTTTTGGCGCCTGAGACACCGGACTGTCGGCCGGGCCATGAACCAGCTCGCGGCCCCTTCGGCGACGACTCCCGCGCCGAGTGCGCCCGTCCCGACGCTCGCGCCGGGCATGTGGAAGACGAGGGCGAACATGAGACCGGTCGCGGCCATGGTCGTGAGGCGGATCACCGTCCCCCAGGTCACGGCCTGCGGGCGGCCGTCGCTGATGAGGATCCCCTGGTAGAACCGGCGGAACCCGATGGCCCCCGGCCAAAGGACGAGGAAGATCATCGCATGGCCGGCGAGCCTCGCCACGTCGGCTTCGAGGCCCATGATCCCCCGGGCGACGAAGTTGAAGACGGGCGGGGTGACGAGGACGATCATGACCGCGGTGACGGTCGTGTTGAGGACGTTCGAGAAGCGCCTCAGCTTGCGGTAGGCGACCCCGTCCTTGACCAGGGCGTTCGAGGCGGAGAGCATCATGATGATCGGCGATTCGACCATCCAGGCCAGGGCCGTGGCCACGGCGAAGGCGGCCAGATTCTCTTTCGGCGCTGCGAGACGGGCGATGAGCGCCGCCACAAACGGGCCTTCGGCGGCCATCATCAGCCAGGTGGCCTCGAGAGGAAGCCAGAAGCGGGCGATGCGGCCCGACGTGAGGGCTGTGGGCGACGTTTCGTGTTGGCGCATAGTAAGCGCAGTAGGATAGCATGTCCCGCAGCGGCAGGCAATCGACCGCGATTGATTCCGCGACGTCTCCTGTGCTATATCAGGCCCAGTGTCAGGGGGCGTTCATGAGCAAGCCGGTCCCCAAAGAAGGCATCGTTCACCTGCCGTGGGAGGAACAGCTCCGCTCGTTCGCTGAGCTCTCCGGCGGTGCCGTGGACTCGGCGTCCTATGGGCAGTTCGAATCGCGATGCGAAGCCTTCGGGCTGCAGCTCGCCGCCGACGAGATCGTCATCCTGGCCGCCCTCGACACCCCGGCGAAAGTCCAGGAATTCCTCGACACGCGCCTCTACTACAACGACGACCACGCTTCGGTCGATCAGGAGGAGACGGCCATGCCGCCGCGGCTCGTCCTGCGGACGGGCATGGCCCACTGCTTCGAGGGGGCCATGTTCGCCTACGCGGTGAATTTCCTCCACGGCCACGAGCCGCGCCTGGTCATGCTCGAGGCCAGCCAGGACGCGGACCACAATCTCGTCGTCTGTCGTAACAAGAGCACGGGCCTTTACGGCGCGAACGCCCAATCGCGTTACCCGGGCCTGGTCGGCCGTCCCGCCGAATGCCCGACGCTGCGGGCCATCGCCGAGAGCTATGTGCCGTTCTATTACAGCGACCGGACGCTTGACCCGAACGACCTGACCCTGGTCGGCTTCTCGGAGCCGGTCGATCTCGCGGCCAAGTTCGGCACGGCCTGGATGGGCTCCATGGAGCCGCTCTGGGACATCTATTACACCTATATCGACGACTCGGTTCCCTTCCATTACTTCTTCGATGACCCTGGTCGCCCGCATCTCTATCCGGCGGTGCGCGCTCTCAAAGAGAATTGGGTCCGCCTGGATGCCGCCGGGGAGCCCTATGTCAGCTTGGATGATCTGCCGCCGGGAGCGAAGCGTGAGAGGGACGCCTTCTGGAGCGTCTACGGTCCCAAGGACGGGCCGCGTCCTCGGGGGAGGGCCAAGGAGATCGAGCAGGCTTTCTTCCGGCTCACCGGCACGACGCCGATCGACCTGGACGATATCGCCTTCGATCTTCAGTTCTACCTGGCCGCCGGCTACCGCCTCGACCAGCTAGTCAAGCAGCGATAAGCTACCGCTTCTTTTGGTAGTCCGGATAGGCCGGCTTTTTGTGGTTCGGGGGGGATTCATGGCCAGTTGCGGGTTAGAAGACGAGTCCGGCGCCGACCCCGAAGACGAGACGGTTCGAATCGAAGGTCATCTCGAAGCCGGGAAACGTGGAGGCCCCCGGCGAGGCCGAAGCATAACGGAGGAAGACATCGAAGGAGAGGTCGCTGACCCTCTCGCCGTCCCCCCAGACTGAAAACAGCGGTCCTTCATAGCCGAAACCGATCGAATAGTTGTTGCGGCCGAGGTCGGGATAAACGGGCGTCCGGCCCGCCTCATTGACCGAGCTCTGACGGCGGGCGTAGCCGGCCCGCAGCGCGAGGTAGCGCCCGGGACGGAATTCGAGGCCGGCCTTGATGTCTGTCGTGTCCCGCTGAGTCAGAAGAATGCCTTGGGTGCCATAGTTCAGCTCGAGGCCGTAAAACTGCTGGTACTCGGCCGTGAAA
>JADGNU010000265.1 GCA_017883305.1 Candidatus Aminicenantota bacterium
TATGCGCCCGGCGCGCTGCTGGCCCCGTATCTCGAGAAAGAGGGGCTCCGGGTCCATCTCCAGCTGAAGAAATCCCGGTTCTCACTGGATGTCCTCGGAGGGCTGAGGCGCTTCATCGACGAGGGACGATTTGAGGCCGTCGTCTCCTTCCTGAACACGCCCAATTTTTACACCATCCTAGCGTCCCGCCTTTCGAAGACTCGTCCGGCCGTCATCGTCTCCGAACGATTTTGTGACATGCCGGGCGACCCGAAATCCATCGAACTGGCGGTCCGTCATTTCTATCGGTTTAGCGACCAGATCGTCGTCAACTCCCATCACCAGCGGCTGAACTTCCTCCACCGCTATCCCTGGATGGCAGAGCGCATCCGAACGATCTATAACGGCTATGATCTCCAGGAATTTCGGCCCCTCGCACGCGAGCCAGAGAATTCCGACCTCAAGATCCTGGCCGTGGCCAGCGTCTCACGATACAAGAACGGGCTCTGCCTGGTCCAGGCGCTGGACATCCTGCGGCGGGAGCATGACTTGCGTCCGCGGGTGAGCTGGGTGGGACAGAGGATGAGGTCCGGAGACCGGGGGGCCTATCTCCGGACCATGGAAGAGGAGATCCAGCGGACCGGGATCTCCGGGCAGTGGGAGTGGCTGGACCAGCGGACAGACATCCCCGATCTCTTTGGCCGTCACGACGTCCTCGTCCATCCCTCCTATGGGGAAGGGCTGCCCAACGTGGTTTGCGAAGCCATGGCCTGCGGACGCCCCGTGATCCTCAGCAACGTCCTGGACCATCCTCGACTGGTCGCCGATGGCGTCAACGGCTACCTCTTCGACCGGCATGATCCGGCCGAGCTGGCCCGTAAGATCAAGCAGTTCATCGCCCTCCCTCCGGACGAACGTCACCGCGTGGGACAGAATGGCCGGGCCTTTGCCGAGAAAAACCTGACTCTCGAGCGATACGTGCGCGAATACGACGAGCTTCTCTCCCGGCTCGTCCGGTCGAGAGCCCCGCGGTCCCATTGAAGAAGCTGCGCGTCCTCCTGGCCGGCCATTTGGCCCCTCCGCTCGGCGGCATCGCGACGTTCTGTCAGGCGCTCCTGGATTCGTCGCTGGCCGACCTCGTCGATCTCCGTTTCGTGCAGACGAGTTCCCAGGCGAGGTTCCTGTCTTCGAGCGGCAAGGCCACTTGGACGAACGTCGCCGCCGCCCTGACGGACTGGGGCCGCTTCTTCCGGGCCTGTGCCGTCCGCCGTCCAGCGATCGCCCATATCTGCACCGCTGTCGGCGCGTCCTTTCTCAAGAACAGTCTCTGCGTGCTGCTCGCGCGGGCGATGGGCTGCCGAGTGGTCCTGCACCCCCATTGCAGCTTCGACCGCCTCTATGCCGGCCCGCGCCTCTGGATATGGTACTGCAACCGGATCTTCCGGCTCTCGAGCGGGGTCGTCGTCCTTTCGAAGGAGTGGTTCGCGCTTCAAGAGCTCGTGCCGGGCGTGAAGATCCATTATTTGCCGAACGCCATCGATATCAGGCCCTACCAGGAGGTCGCGTCCCGGAGGACCCGAACGAGCGGTCAGGCGATCCGGCTTCTTTACCTGGGGCACCTCGGCGAGGTCAAGGGGACTGACGATCTCCTCGAGGCCTTTAAGATCCTGAAATCCCGAGGGGACCCTGTCGCTCTCGATCTCGTCGGGGATTTCCTGGTGGAACAGGATGAAGCGCGGCTTGCGGCGGCGGCCGGGGCCGTCTCCTTCCCCGGCAAGGCAGTTCAGCTTGTCCCCCCGGTCTCAGGGGAGGAAAAGCTGGCCTGCTTCGAGCGAGCGGACATCTTCGTGTTCCCGTCCCATTACGAGGGGATGCCCATGGCCGTCCTCGAGGCGATGGCCGCCGGCCTGCCCGTGGTGGCCACGGCCGTCGGGGGCATCCCCGAGCTCGTCGCGGACGGGGTGAACGGCCTCTTGGTGCCCCCCCGGTCCCCCCTGGCCCTCTCGGGAGCGCTCGAAAAGCTGTGCAAAGACGCCCGACTTCGTTCGGAGATGGGACACAAGAATATTCTTTTGTCCCAGGATCACCATATCGATGGATATGCCCTAAAGCTCGAGGTGATCTATAACCAAATCGTCGGCACTGGGGCGTGACGCGCAGGTGGCTAGCCATTTTCGCCCCCGTTTGCCCTTTGAAATACCCTTTTTGGGTGATTCTTCCCGTCGCCGCCCCACGGCATAATCCCCCCCGATGGTCACCGTGAAGGCTTGCGAAAGGCACGATGTCCCCCTTGAGTCAGCCCCATGCGTTGCCTTCAGGCTCAGCCATCAGATTATTTTAGGGAGATCCGAATGGCAACTTTGAACCGGCCAACCTTGACGACTAACCGCTTAATGAGGATGGGACTTTTTGCCTTGATTTTCGCCTGCAGCTTGGGGTTCGCGTCTCAGGCCTGGGCGACGACCTATTACGTCTCGACCAGTGGGAACGATTCTTATGACGGACAAGCCCCGGCGTTGGGAAGCGGATCCAATGGCCCGTTCCGCTCCTTGCAGCGCGCCGCGTACGCCGTCAGGCCCGGGGACACGGTCCAGATCAGGGGCGGGATCTATCAGGCGACTTCCGGCTGGGAGACAGACGGGACCGAATCAGGCCCTATCACGATCACAAACTATGGCGGGGAGACGGTCGTTATCGACGGGAACGGGCGCACCATCCCCGGCAACAGGGACGGCGTTCTGCTGCAGATATACGGGGATTGGTACAAAGTCAGCAACCTGGAAGTCCGAAATTCCGGTGGCTCGGGCGTCGCCGTGCACGGGTATCACTGCACGGTGACCAACGTGTATGGCCACCACAACTGGGCCGCGGCCATCTACATCACGGGATGGTACGGCTTGATCGACGGCTGCCGCGCCTACAACAATTCCCTGATGAACGAATACGCCACGATGTCCATATCCTGGTCGTTTGGGATCAGCGCCTGCCGCTACCCGCGCTATACGACTATCCGTGGCTGCACGTCGTGGGAGAACTGGGGAGAAGGAATCTCCACATTCGAAGGATATTACAACACGATCGAGGATTGTGTTTCTTACAATAACATGTGTAATTTCTATATGTCCGACTCGAAGTACGCCTTGTTCCAGAGGAACCTGGCTTATTGCACCCCCGGGAACATGGTCCAGAGCTATTGCACGCAAAACAACATCTCGGTCGGCGACGAGAAGTTCAACCCCGCATCCTCCGATAACACGTTCATCAATAATCTGGCGGTCGGCGGGGAGCGCAATTTCGTAGGGGGGGGGAGGCAGCTGACCAATGCTCTGATCGCCCATAACACCTTTGTCAATGCCTCGAACACCATCGGCCCCACCGAAGCCGCCTCCGTTTATTTTCATGTCGGGACCGCGACGAATGCGCGGTTCGTGAACAATATCGTCATCCAGGAGGACCCGGAGACGAGCGTCATGATCTGTCACCTGGAGGCCAGCGGTATCTCGTTCAGCAACAACAATTGGGCGCGGACCCCGGTGTCCGGAGCCAGGGGAGCGGGCGACGTAGTCGGCGATCCCAGAATCCTTAGAACGGGCTCGATGGAAGCCGGCGCGCTGAGTCCCGGCTGGTTCAGGATCGCGGACGATTCTCCGGCACGGGACAAAGCGGTCGTCTTGAGCCAGGTGACGGAAGACTTCGCCAGGGCCGCCCGGGAGAGTTCTCCGGATATCGGGGCTTTCAACACCCCGGATGGGACTTCGACCCTGACGGCGTCGGCTTCTGGAACTCCGACGTCGGGGCAGAGCCCCCTCACGGTGAGCTTCATAGGAAGCGCCAGCAACGGTACGGCCCCTTACGCCTATCACTGGGCATTCGGAGACGGGGCCGAATCGACGTCCCAGAATACCACCCACATTTATATGTCAGCCGGTCGCTGCATCGCCACGCTCACGGTGGTCGACAACGCCAGGACGACCGCCACGGCAACGGTGAGCGTCGCCGTCGATTCGACCATTACCTCG
>JADGNU010000060.1 GCA_017883305.1 Candidatus Aminicenantota bacterium
TCTCCTCCGAGAACAAGCGAATGCTCTGGATCCCGCCCGGCTTTGCCCACGGATTCCTGGCCCTGAGCGAATGGGTCGACGTTTTCTACAAGACGACGGATTATTACGCGCCCGAATGGGATAGAACTCTTCTCTGGAACGACCCGACGGTGGGCATCGTTTGGCCGCTTCTGCCAGGAATTGCGCCAATTCTATCGTCTAAAGACGCCTCCGGGGTCCGCCGCGAGCCTGCAGAGGTCTTCCCATGAAGAATGTCTTGGTCACCGGCGGGGCGGGGTTCATCGGCTCGAATTTCATCCACTACCTCCAGCGCACCGAACCCGACGTTTTCATCGTCAATCTTGATGCGCTCACATATGCCGCGAATCCTGACAATTTATGCGATCTGCTCGATCCCAATCGATACATGTTTATCGCAGGAAGCATTTGCGATAGTGAGCTCGTCGACAGCATCTTCTTCAAGTACTCGATAGAGGTCGTCGTCCATTTCGCTGCGGAATCCCATGTCGACCGCTCCATTCATTCGCCTGGTCAATTCGTCCAGACGAATATCGTCGGTACTTTCGCGTTGCTCGAGGCGGCCCGGCAGGCCTGGCTCGTCCACCGCACGGTCCCGCCCGAGCGAGCCCGATTCCACCACGTCTCTACGGACGAAGTATACGGCTCACTTGGCCCCGGCGATGCCCCCTTCAGCGAGATGACGCCGTACGCCCCAAATTCACCCTATGCCGCCTCTAAAGCATCCAGCGATCACCTCGTTCGCGCCTATTATCATACCTACGGCCTTCCTGTCACGATCACCAATTGCTCAAACAATTATGGCCCGTTTCAATTCCCGGAAAAGCTCATTCCCCTGATGATCCTGAACGCACTGAGCGGTCGTTCGTTGCCCATCTACGGAGATGGAAAACAGATCCGGGATTGGCTCTATGTCGAAGATCATTGTGAGGCCATCTGGCGAGTGATTGAGCGAGGCCGCCCGGGCGAAACCTATAATATCGGAGGGAACAACCAGCCGACGAATATCCAGATCGTTAAAGAGGTCTGCGCTCTCCTGGATGCCCTCGCAGCGGATTCCGGCCATGCCCCCCACGACAAACTCTGCCGTTCTGTCGCCGACCGTCCGGGACATGACCGTCGCTACGCCATGGATATCAGCAAAATATGCAAGGACCTCGGGTGGGTCCCCAAAGAGAGCCTGTGCAGCGGCCTCCAAAAGACAGTCCGCTGGTATCTTAATCATCCCAACTGGGTAGAGAAGATCGCCGACAGGCCCGAATATCGATCCTGGCTACAAAAGAACTATCACACGCGAGAGGCGAAATAATGAGAGGAATCATTCTTGCAGGGGGGAGGGGAACCCGATTGCATCCCCTGACAAAAGCTAGCTCCAAACAGCTCTTGCCCGTCTATAATAAGCCGATGATCTATTACCCGCTCTCGATTCTGATGCTGGCGGGGATCCGCGAGATCCTCGTCATCAGCACGCCCGAGGATCTGCCTCTTTTTCGGCGGCTGCTGGCGGACGGTAGCCAATGGGGCCTGCAATTCTCCTATGCCGAACAAGCTGAGCCGCGCGGCCTGGCGGATGCCTTTCTTGTCGGCCAGGAATTCATCTCCGGGCAGCCATGCGCGTTGATACTCGGTGATAATATCTTCTATGGTGCCGGCCTGCCTGCCGTCCTGCGCCAAGCAGCCACGCTCACCGAGGGCGCGGTCATATTCGCCTATCAAGTCAAAGACCCAGAACGCTATGGAGTCATCGAGCTCGATTCAAACGGTAAAGCACTCCGGATCGAAGAAAAACCCAAAGCCCCGAAGTCGAACTACGCGATACCTGGAATCTATTTTTACGACGACAAAGTCGTCGAGTACGCTCGGCGGCTCAAGCCCTCGGCTCGAGGGGAGATCGAGATCGTGGATCTCATGCGGCATTATCTTGAGGCCGGGACATTACGAGTCTCTATCATGGGTAGGGGAGTGGCCTGGCTCGATGCCGGTACACACGAATCGCTCCTTCAAGCGGCCAGCTTTGTCCAGACGGTGGAAGAGCGGCAGGGGTTGATGATTTCCTGCCCTGAAGAAATCGCCTATCGGCTGGGGTATATTGATGATCGGCAATTGCGCGCCCAAGCAGCGCCAATGGCGGCCAACGGCTATGGCTCCTACCTGATGCGCCTGCTTAAGCCGCACGTCAACAATTCTCCCGGCTGACAAGAATAGCTCATCAGCTCCCGTAACTCCCCGTAGCGGTAGCCTGCCCGAGGATCCGCCTGATCCGCGTCGGTTGAATAGTCCAAAAAGGACTTTTTTTGGTATGATGATTGCCTGATGCCCTACCCAAGACTGTTGAGCCCTCTCGAAATCGGCCCATTGAGGCTCAGCAACCGGATAGTCGTTCCTCCGATGGTTATCTTCATGGCCGAGGATGATGGGCAGGTCGGCAAAGCTCATGTTGATCATTATCGAAGCATCGAAGGGCCGGGATTGGTGATCGTGGAGGGGACAGCGGTTTTACGTGAAGGTCGGATCAACAGCACCAATTGACTATCGACAGCAGCCGTCACATCCATGGTTTGGCCCGCTTGGCCCGCCAAGCTTCCACAGCGCGTCCTGAAGCCCTTGGCTCAGGCTCTCGAAGCTTTCCGAAAAGCAGATCGTCCCCGCCTCCCAGTCGAGTACGTCAGCACGAAGTGGTAAAGCAGATGATCGAAGGACTGATGGTTGATGGTCACGCCGAGCGAGTTCATGTACGTGAAGTCCGATTCGCTGATATCCCCCGGATGATGAACCTGGGGGAAAAAGACCTCCCGAGCCGGCCCTTCCAGGGCCCGCCACTGCTTGACCAGCCGTTGGAGTCCGCAGCTGCCCGTCTGAGAACCGGCCGGGATCGCCGCGCCGAAAGTATTCGAATAACGTCTTGACCTCCAACCCGGGCAGAAGGCCGAGCATCCCGCGCGCCTCCTCCCAGATCTCCATAAAGGGATCCTCCCGAGTCCGCCACACGTGAGGCGCCCGGACTTGGCTCGGTAGCCGTCCTAAGCGCCGATACTTCCGCGCTGTCTTCTCGTCCATCCCCGCCTTAGCCGCCGAGGTCTCCAGCCTCTCGCCCTTCCGATCGAGCTCCATCAGTAACCTCACTTGCCGATCTGTCACCATCCGGGCCTCCTTGAGAGAGTGCCCGGATAGTCTATCCGGCCCAGCTCCGAGCGGGAAATCTAATTGTCGTTACCGGGAGTTCTAATTGTCGCTAATCAGATGAACCATCCGCATATCGCCAAAGTGCTCGACGCGGATGCGACCGAATCAGGCAGCCCCTACTTTGTCATGGAATTGGTCAAAGGTATCCCCATTACCGAGTTCTGCAACCAGCACAAACTCAACCTTTCTCAAAAGCCGCCGCCCGCCCATGTGTTCGAGCAGGTCGTCGTGATGGCGGCCGAGGAGAGCGGGGAATATGAATAGCGGGTGATGCCAAGGGGGGAGGGAATTGTCCAGGTTCGGGCGGTTATTTGGCCGTCCTGACCGATAACCCACCCGGCGGCGGTTTTATCTTAATCTCCCATCGATTTTCCTCTTGACAAACGCCCGTGGGGGTCTTATCTTATAAAGGGTGAACAAAATGGTAAACACATTGAGACGGGAACTGACCCTCCGGCAGGCCAAGGTTCTCAAGGCCGTCGAGGATTATGTCCTCGAGCACGGCTACGCCCCGACCATCCGCCAGCTGGGCTCGGCGCTCAAGATCCCCAGCCCCTCGGCCGTCCTCAAACACCTCCAGAGCCTGGAGCGCAAGGGCTACATCAGCCGCGCGGACGGCGAGATCCGGGTGGCCGGGCTGCCGGCACTCGTCGAGAGCCAGGTCCGGGTGCCGGTGGCCGGCCTCGTCCCGGCCGGCGGGCCGCGCGAGTCGTTCGACGCGACCGGCGAGGCCATGGACGTCCCGAGCTGGATGGTCGGCCGCCGCCGGGGCAACGTCTTCTGCATCCGGGTCGACGGCAAGAGCATGATCGACGCCTACATCGACGACGGCGATCACGTCCTGCTCGAGCGGACCAACCTGGCCAACTCGGGCGAGATGGTCGTGGCCATGCTCGACGACGGCTCGGTCACGCTCAAGCGCCTGCGCCGTGACAACGGTCATGTCTTTCTCGTCCCGGAGAACCCGGCCTTCCAGCCGATCGAGGCCCCGTCGGCCAAGATCCTGGGGCGGGTCATCGGCATCATGCGCAAGTACTGAACGGGGGCGGGCCCCTGATGGCATCCCCTTCGGGGTAAGGGGAGAAAAAGAAAATCGGATCGCACGGAAAAAGGAGGACAGGTGTCTTTGTCGAAAAACGGGCGGCGCTACATCGTGCACGTCGACATCGACGCCTTCTTCGCCGCCGTCGAGGTCCTGCTCGACCCCTCGCTCGCGGGCAAGCCGGTCATCGTCGGCGGCCTGCCCCACGAGCGCGGCGTGGCCTCGACCTGCTCCTACGAGGCCCGCGAGTTCGGCGTCCACTCGGGCATGCCGCTGCGCGAGTGTTACAAGCTCTGTCCCCAGGGCGTCTTCGTCCGCGGCAACTTCCAGGTCTACCAGGCCTTCTCCGAGCGCTTCTTCCGCGTCCTCCACACCGCGACCCCGGACGTCGAAGAGGCCTCGCTCGACGAGGCCTACCTGGATCTCACCCGCTGCGGCCACATCTATCCCTCGTTCACCGAGGCGGCCCGCGAGCTCAAGCGGCAGGTCGAGCGCGAGATCGGGGTCACGGTCTCGGTCGGGGCCGCGCCGAACAAGATCCTGGCCAAGCTGGCCACCCGCCGGGCCAAGCCGGCTGGCTTCTTCGAGATCCGCGAAGGCGAGGAGCAGACCTATCTCCGCGACCTTGGCATCGAGGCCCTGCCCGGCATCGGCCCCAAGGCCCAGGTCGTCCTGCGGCTGATGAACATCCACAAGCTCGGCCAGCTGTGGGATCTGCCGCGGGGGACCCTGCACACCCTCTTCGGCGAGGGCGGAGATGACATCTATCTCCAATCGCGCGGCATCGACTGCCGGCCGCTGGTGACACGGACGCTGCCCAAGTCCGTCTCGCGCGAGACGACCTTCCTCGAGGACCTCTGGGACAAGCGCCTGCTCCTGGCCCACCTGGCCTACCTCTGCGACCGGCTGACCCTGGCCCTGCGCGAGGACCGGCTCTACGCCCACGTCATCGAGGTCAAGGCCCGCTACGCCGACTTCAAGACCGAGATCAAGCGCCGCCTCGTGCTCTCGCCGCTCCAGGAAATGAGCAAGATCTACAAGATCGCCGAGGAGCTCTTCCTCGAGCTTACCGCCGGTTCGCGGCTGGCCCTGCGCCTGGTCGGGGTCAAGGCCTCGGACCTCGTCCGCGTCCGGCCCCTGGCGCTCTTCGAGCCCTACTCGGAGCGGCCGGAGCGGCTCGGCGGGGCCATCGACCAGGTCCGCGACAAGTACGGCTTCGGCTCGGTGCTGACGGCCCGGGAGAAGATGCTCGACGCCGTCTACGCCTTCGACCCGCGGCGGGGCTACGTCCTCAAGACGGCGTCCCTGACGAAATGAGGGGAGACGGGAGAGCGCCATGTTCGTGCCGCTTCGCCTTCATTCGGTGTACAGCCGGGGGAAAGGGAGCGTCACGCTCGAAGAGGCGGCCGGCTGGGCCGGAGGGCAAAGGCTTCCGGCCGTGGCGCTCGCGGACGTCGGCAACATCTACGGCTGGGGCAAATGGAAGCGCATTGTGCCGGCGGGCGGATCCAAACCCATCTTCGGCTGCGAGCTCGAGTGCGGGGGCCGGCGGTTCGTCTTCCTGGTCAAGACGCGGGAGGGCTACTCGAACCTCATGGAGATCTTCAACCGCAGGGAGATCCGCGATGCCTCCGGGCTCATCGCGATCTACATCCCCGGGCGGGAGGAGGGAAGAGGGGCGAGCGAAGCCGCGATGCTGGACGAGCTCCGGGGGAAAGTCGCGCCGGGAGATCTCTACATCGGGGCGGATTTCGGGAACTTCCGTCGCATCTTGGAATCCGGGGATGGGGGACACGTACCAATTTCTGCGAAATTGGAACATGTCCCCCATCCCTTGCCCATTGTCTGGGCCAACCCCCTCAAATACCTGACGAGCCCGGAGCGCCTGATCCTCCTCCACGCCATCGAGCAGAAGATCCCCTACCCGCCGGAGCGCGACCGGCTCCTGGGCCGGATGAAGCTCTTCGGGCCGCACCAGGAGGCGCTGGCCCTGCGCCGCTTCGGCGACGCCGCGAAGGACGCCCTGGCCCGGACGGCCGAAGTCGCC
Source organism: Candidatus Aminicenantota bacterium (assembly GCA_017883305.1). GTDB lineage: Bacteria > Acidobacteriota > Aminicenantia > Aminicenantales > Saccharicenantaceae > RBG-16-66-30. The sequence goes on from JADGNU010000060.1 coordinate 6,291, forward strand.
GAGAAGTGCGAGTTCGTCTTCGAGAACGTCGTCCCCAACCTCCCGGCCGACCTCTTCCCCCGGACCCTCCGCGAGGTCGTCACGGAGCGGCTCACGGCGGCGAAGGCCCTGACCTGGAAGGAGCGCCAGCGGGCCCGCCGCGAGCTCACGGCGGTCGAGCAGTCGGGCTTCGGCCCCTACTTTCTCGCCGTCCACGACATCGTCGAATTCGCCCGCGGCCGCGGCATCCTCCACAACCTGCGCGGCTCGGGGGCCTCGTCCTTCCTGGCCTGGCTCCTCGGCATCTCCCACGTCAGCCCCATGGAGTTCGATCTCTATTTCGAGCGCTTCCTCAACCGCGGCCGGCCCGACCCGCCCGACATCGACATCGATTTCGACTCCCGGCGCCGCGACGAGGTCCTGAAGTACGTCCTCGAACGCTACGGCGCGGACAAGACCGGCGCGGCCTACGTCTGCAGCCTCAAGAGCTTCGGCGGCCGCTCGGCCCTCTACGAGACGCTCCGCGCGTTCGGCGTCCCGCCCGAGGAGGCGCGGGGCTTGTCGAAACGCGTGCCGTATTTCGCGGAGCCGTCCAGCCTGCGGCTGGCCGCCCCGGCGCCGGGCCGCCTCGACGTCTGGAAGCTCGCCTCCGAGCTCCAGGACGTCTACCACGAGATCTCTCTCCATGTCGGCGGCGTCATCCTGACCCCGGGGCCGGTCGAGCGGTATCTGCCCCTCGAGACCTCGGCCAAGGGCCTGCGCATGACCCACTTCGACAAAGACGCGGTCGAGGACCTGCGGCTGATCAAGCTCGACCTCCTCTCGGTGCGGGGCCTGGCGGCCATCTCGGAGACGAAAGAGAAGCTCAAGCTGGGGGCCCTCCCGCCCGGGGACGCGGCGACGTACGCGACGCTGCGGGCCGCCCGGACGGTCGGCTGTTTCCAGGTCGAGAGCCCGGCCATGATGAACCTCCTGCGGCGGATGAAGCCCGTGGACATCCACGAGATCACCCAGGCCCTGGCCCTCGTCCGGCCCGGGCCGACCGAGAGCGGCATGAAGGAGGCGCTCCTGCGGCGGCGCAGCGGCCGGGGCCGCCCCGGCGCCTCCGCCGTCCCCGACGACGCCTTTCTCGCCCGCATCCTGCCCGAGACCGGCGGCATCCTTCTCTACGAGGAGCAGGTCATGCAGATCGCCGAGCGGGTGGCCGGCATGCCCCCGGAGGAGGGGGACCTCCTGCGGCGGAGCCTGAAGCAGGGGCGGGGCGGCGACGCGGCGCTCCGGGCCAAGTTCGCCCGCGAGGCCGGCGAGCGCGGTTACGCGGCGCCCGAGGTCGAGCGGCTGTGGAAGACCATGGAGAAGTTCTCCTCCTACTCCTTCAACAAGGCCCACAGCGCCTCCTACGCCCACATGGCCTACCAGGCGGTCTACCTCAAGGTCCACCAGCCGGTGACGTATTTCGCGGCCGTGCTCAATGCCGGCGGCGGCTACTACGAGCTCGCGGAGTACGTCGCCGAAGCGAAGAGGAACGGCATCCGCATCCTGGGGCCGGACGCCAACCGCAGCGCCGCCGGCTTCGAGGTCGAAGCAGCGGCGGGGGGCGGGGCGATCCGCGTCGGCCTGACCTCGATCAAGGGGCTGGGCCTGAAGACGATCGACCGCCTCCTCGACGAGCGGACGGCGGGCGGCGAGTATCTGTCGGTCGAGGACTTCCTGGCCCGGACAAAACCCGGCAAGGCCGAGCTCCTGACCCTCATCAAGGCCGGCGTCTTCGACTCGCTCGAGCCACGGCGGACACGCCAGGTGCTGCGCTACTTTCAGGGCCTCGAGAACATGGAGGAGGTGGCCGACATTGCCACGGACGAGAAGCGGCGCATGATCTTCGAGGCCCTCGGCTTCCTCCCGGACGGGGACGACCTCGACCTCTACGAGGGAAAGCGGCCGGAGCTGCGGGTGAAGGACCTCAAGAATTGCGCCGGGACGATGGTCGAGATCATCGTCCGGGTCGTCGATGCCCGCCAGCGGGTGACCTACAACACCATGCAGGAGGGCCCGGGCCATGGCGGATACGGCGGGTACGGCGCCCACGGCGGCTATGGCGGAGAGGCCCGCGGCGGCGGTGACGACGAGGAGCCGGAGAAGGGGGACGTGGGGTACGGTGGGAACGGGAATGGGAACGGCGGCGCAAAGTATTTTTACATCTTCGAGGACGAAACGGGATTGCTCGAGGGTGTCGGCGAGACGTATTGCACCACCCACGGGACGCCGCCCGTCTGTTTTCTGCGCGGCGAGGTCCGGGTGGACGGGGAGGGCATCCCCAAGATCACCAAATGTACTTTCCTGAGGTCGTTCTGATGAAAATGGCACAAATCTGGCAGCTATCAAGGTCAAATGAGACCGAACAAGCCGAGCGAACCCCCGGAACGAGCATAACGGAGGCCGACATGAGCGGTTACCGATTCTCAGCCTACGTGATCCGCGACAGCGATGGGTGGGCGGCCCACTGTCCGGAGTTCCCGGACTGCCGGGCCCGCGGCGCGACGTACGAGCTGGCGCTGGACAGCCTGCGCGACGTCATCAAGATCTTCGTCGAGGACGGACTCGGCGACGACGAAGCCCCGCCCCAGCACAGCGAGCTGTCCTTCACGTCCTTGAGCTTCTGACGGGACTCGGCCCGCGCCGGTCGGATCTGTGCCGCCTTGACAGGCCGCAGACCGGGCGGTATAAGTCGTTCATGTCACCCCATAGGATCAAACCTTCCGTTAGAGTCTATCTCGTCGTCCTTATCGGCGTCCTGGCGACCGCTGCGATGGCTGCCTTCGCGGCCGGACAAACGGCCAAGCGCCCCATCTCCCTCGACGATCTCTTCAAGATCAAGAGCGTCGGCGACCCCCAGCGTTCGCCCGACGGCAAATGGGTCGCCTATACCGTCGGGACGACCAACGTCGAAAAGGACAAACGGGACACCGATCTCTGGATGGTCGGCTGGGACGGCGCCGAAGAGATCCGCCTCACCTCGAGCCCCGACGGCGAATCAACCCCCCGCTGGAGCCCGGACGGCCGCTACCTGGCTTTTCTCGCCTCCCGAGGCACAGAGGAGGAGAAGAAGCTCGGGGCGCAGGTCTGGCTGCTCGACCGGAGGGGCGGCGAGGCCCAGAAGCTCACTGAGATCAAGGGCGGGGTCAGCGACTACGCCTGGTCGCCGGACAGCCGGCGTCTGGCCATTGTCTCCAGCGACCCGGACCCGGCCGACGACCCCGAGAAGATGGAAGGCTGGAAGCGGAAGACGGCGCCTCCCATCGTCATCGACCGCTATCTCTTCAAACAGGACCGGTCGGGCTATCTCAAGAGGCTTTATGAGCACCTGTGGCTCTTTGACGTGGCGTCCCGCAAGGCCGAGCCCTTGACCTCGGGAGCCTCCAACGATACATCGCCGGTCTGGTCACCCGACGGCAGCCGCATCGCCTTCCTTAGCGAGCGCGGCCCCGACATCGACCGCGATCCCGATTCCGACCTTTTCGTCATCGAGGCCAAGTCCGGAGCGGCGCCCATCCGGCTGACCGACTACGCGGGGCCGGACGGCGGCCGCCCCTCCTGGAGCCCCGACGGCCAATGGATCGCGTTCCTGCGGGGCGATGAACCGCGGTTCTCGGGCTACAATCTCGACAAGTTGGCGGTCGTGGCGGCGGCGGGCGGACCCGCGAAGATCCTCACAGATAGGCTCGACCGGGCGGTTTTGGACCCGATCTGCTGGTCCGCCGACGGGAAGGGCCTGACTTTCCTCGTCGAGGACGATCGGGAGGTCTATATCGGCCGGATGCCCGTCGGCGGGGGCTCCGTCGAAAAGCTGACGACGGGCCGCCGGACGGTGTCGAACCTCTCGCTCGGCCCGGACGGTGCGATCACGCTGCTCGCCGGCACGGCGGCCGAGGTCAACGAAGTGAACGCCCTGGAAAACGGCCGGCTGCGGCGGCTGACTCACCAGAACGACGCTCTATTCGCCGGGCTCGAGCTGGGGACGACCGAAGACTTCACCTCGAAGAGCAAGGACGGCACCGTCGTTAACGGCCTCATCACCAAACCGGCTTCCTATTCCCCGGGGACGCTCTATCCGACACTCCTTCGCATCCACGGCGGGCCCAACGGCCAGGACGATTGGAGCTTCAGCTTCGAGCGCGAGCTCTTCGCCGCCAACGGCTATGTCGTCCTGGCCGTCAACTACCGCGGCGGCTCGGGGCGCGGCAGCGCGTTCCAGAAGGCCATCTTCGCGGATTGGGGCCACAAAGAAGTCATGGACCTCCTCGGCGCCGTGGACCGGGCCGTGGCCCTGAAGATCGCGGATCCGGCGCGGCTCGGCATCGGAGGATGGAGCTACGGCGGCATCCTGACGGACTACACGATCGCCACCGACCCTCGCTTCCGGGCGGCCATCAGCGGCGCGGGCAGCGCCCTGCAGCTGGCGATGTACGGCAGCGACCAGTACATCCGGCAATACGAGCAGGAGATCGGCGTGCCTTGGAAGGCCACCGATGCATGGATCAGGATCTCGTATCCCTTCTTCAAGGCCGACCGCATCAAGACGCCGACGCTGTTCATGGGCGGGGAGAAGGACTTCAACGTCCCGATCGTCGGCGGCGAGCAGATGTACCAGGCCCTGAAGAGCCTCGGCGTCGAGACCGAGCTCGTCGTCTATCCCGGCCAGTTCCACGGCCTCAGCACCCCCAGCTACATCCGCGACAGGTATGAGCGCTACCTCTCCTGGTACGGCAAATTCCTGAAACCGGCCAAGAGCTGACGGGAGAAGGATGGACAGGACTTCGGAGCGCTCCGATAAGCGGAACCTGAAGGCCGTCAACCTGGCCTTGTTGGCCAATACGGGGTTGGCGGCGCTCAAAACCGCCATCGGAGTCTTGGGCCATAGCCCGGCGCTGCTCGCGGAAGGGATCAATTCCACGTCCGATGTGGTCTACAACATCATCGTCAAGGTCTTTATCAAGCTGGCGCGCAAGCCGGCCGACGCCAATCATCCCTACGGGCACCGGCAGTTCGAGAGCATCGCGGCCGTGGTCGTCGGCGCCTTTGTCCTGACGACCGGCGTGGCGGTCTTTTGGGACGCCGTCAACCGGATCTATGACATTCTTTCCGCGGGGGCGCCCATCGCCGCGGCCAGCGCCCTGACCCTCTATGTGGCCTTGTTCAGCGTTGGCCTGAAGGTCTATCTGAGCCGCTGGACCCGGCGCGTCGGCCGGCAGACGGGGAACCCGGTTGTTCTGGCCATCGCCGCCGACCATCGGAACGATATCTTCTCCGCCGCGGCGGCCAGCCTGGGCATCTTCCTGGCCCGCATCGGTTATGCGTTGTTCGACCCCTTGGCCGGAGCCCTGGTGGCCCTGGTGATCCTTTGGACGGGACTAGGGATCCTGCGCGAGTCCTCCGGGGATCTGATGGATACCGTCCCTACGGCGGAGCTCAGGAGGAAAGTCGAGGGCTCCATCGCCGGAACGCCCGGAGTCCTGGCGGTGCAAGAGATGCAGGCACACCGCTTCGGCCCGTACATCGTCATCAACCTGACCATCGCCGTGGACGGGACCATGTCCGTGGCCGAGGGAGACGCTATCTCCGCCCGAGTGGAAAGCGCTCTCGAGCGGGATATCGACCTGCTCGAACGGGTCCACGTCCATTTCCACCCTCTTTCCTTGATTTCATCCCCGTAGCCACCGTATTGGCACGAATCTTGGATGTGGGTATTCCTGTTCAGCGGAATACGTGAACGCCCAGTTTCCAGAGGAGGGAGT
>JADGNU010000266.1 GCA_017883305.1 Candidatus Aminicenantota bacterium
TTCGAATTCGACGTCGAGTATTACGCCTTCAACGAGGACATCGAGGGTTGGGAGAAATTCTTCGCCCTGCACAAGGACGAGTACGTCGGCCAGCCTCGTCAGAGGAACGAGATCCAGACCCTCTTCTTTCCGCTTCGGAACGAAAAGGGACGCATCATGGCTGCCGTTACCCTGGCCTCACCGTCCTTGACCTCGCGACTCACGTCGACCCGGGAGGACCTGCTCCTCATCCTGCTCGTCCTTCTCATCGCCGCCGCCGGACTGGCCCTGGCCTACTTCTGGTCCGCCCCCGGTTTTCGCCGGGGACGCGACATCGTCTCCGGGGCGCTCGGCGCGGTTTTTCTGGTCGTCCTGAGGCTCCTCGCGCTCCCTTTGGGCCAGCTCCAAAGGGTCCAGTCCCTGGGCCCTTTCCAGCCCGCCGTCGCCGGATTCGTCTCGTGGCGCGGCCTGACCCAGTCCCCGGCCGACATGTTCCTCACGGCGCTCACGGCCCTTGGGCTCGCGGTGTGCCTGGCGGCCTGCGCGTCGGGCCACCGGAGCGTGCCGGAGGACGGTCCGCGCCCCGTGCGGGGGGGGCTTCTCGCCCTCGTCCCGGCGGCCGCGCTCGCCGCCGGAGCGATCCTCGCCCTCCACGCGGTCGTCCGGCTGGTCGTGTTCAATTCCAATCTTTCGCTCCTCCGCTGGGACTTCGATGTCTCGCGTCTGCTGATGCAGTTCGGCTTGTTCGTCGTTCTGGTCGCCGTCCTCCTCGTGCTGGCCGTCGCCTTTCGGGCCGCCTTCAGGGACCCCCGGACGAGTCTGGCCGCAGGCCTGGTCATTACGTTCGCATCGGCCGCGGCGGCCCTCTTCGGAATGGGACCCAAGCTCCTGCTCGTCGCCGTCAGCGCCGCCCTCCTCGCCTGGCTCTTCGCCGTCGCCGTCGTCCCGGGTCTGTCGCGGCGCCGCGAGATCTGGGTCGCGGGTCTGATCCTCGCCTCGCTGTGGCTGGCCCGCTCCGTGGACGGCCTGACCGTCGACCGCACCCACCGGCTGATCGAAACGACCGTCGCGCACGTCATTCAAACCCAGGAGAATTGGGGGAACTTCCTCATCCAGGAATCCCTGCCCGGCCTCGACCGGCGAGAACGGCAGATCCTCGAATTCTTCAAGGATTATCCTCCCCAGGACACCGAATTCGCCCACGGTCTGTGGAAGGAGACCCCGGTCGCGAAATCCAGCTGGTACTCGTGCCTCGAAGTCCGCGACGCCGAGGGGACCACGGTGAGCCGGTTCTCGCTCAACGTGCCCCGGTTCCTGGGCGGCGCTCCCGACCTCCCCTTTTCGGAGTCCTGGACGATCGTCCCCTACTCGCAGACCTTCATCGGCAGGAAGAGGGACTATCTCGTCGGCTACAAGGATTTCTCCGTGGACGGCGCGCCCCGCGGACGCGTCGTCCTTTACGTCTCGCTCGACCCGGAGATGCTGCCGTTCCTCTATTCGGCCAACCCCTATTTCGAAGTCCTCCGGACCGACTCTCTCCCGTCGCTGGGGCAGATCGACTTCGGCTGTCAGATCTTCGACCTCGACGGGCACTCGGTGTTCAATCCCCGCAAGCTGACGGCCGGGCTCTCGGAGGGGGGCCTCGAGCGTCTCCGCGAATCACCGACGCCCTTCTGGTCGATGTTCCGGGAGGGCGGGACGGTCTACGACGATTACCTCTTCCGCCGGGGGGATCGCGGCTACAGCCTCTTCTCGCCGCGGAAGAACCTGAGGACGCAGGCCGTCGATTTCCTGAGATACTTCTTCCTCGGCCTGGCCGCGGCCCTGGCCGTCCTGCTCGTCGTCTCCGTCGCCTCCGGCAAGGCCTCGATCCGCAAGCCCTTCTGGTCGTTCTCGAACCGCGTCTACGCCGCGTTCCTGGCCGTGGCGCTCGTCCCGCTGCTCATCTTCACGGTCTTCACGCGGAACCTCTTCGACAGCCTGTTCACGGAGCGCTTCGTCGAAGACTCGGCCGTCCACGCGAGCTACGCCCAGAGCCTGATGGAGGCCTTCCGGATCATCCAGGGCGTGGAGTACTCGCCCTACCTCGCCCCGCGGGAGGACCTGGCCCTCTGGATCAGCGAAACCCTGTCGAACGACGTCATGCTCTACCAGGACGCCGTGATCAGCGCCTCGAGCCGTCGCGAGTTCTTCGAGAGCGGGCTCCTGCCCGAGATCCTCGACGGCGAGGCCTACCAGGCCCTCGTCTACGACCGCCGGCCGTTCTTCATCCAGCGGACACGCCTCGGGGGCTATTCTTTCCAGACCCTGACCGTCCCCTACGAGTCCCCGAGCACGACCTTTTTCATCTCCCTGCCGTTCCCCTTCGAAAAAGAGCAGGTGAACGAGGCCACCCAGGAGATCGTCGAGTTCCTGGCCGTGCTTTCGGCCTTCTTCGTCGTCCTGGTCATCCTCTTCTCGCGCGGCATCCGAAGCATGATCATCGTCCCCGTGCGCAAGCTCCTGGCCGGGACCCGGGAGGTCGGCCTGGGCAACCTCGAGGTGGCCATCGAGCACCACTCCAACGACGAGATGATGACCCTCATCGACGGCTTCAACACCATGATCCGGAACCTTAAGGCCCACGAGCAGGAGCTGGCCGAGATGAGCAAGAAGGTGGCCTGGACCGAGATGGCCCGCAAGGTCGCCCACGAGATCAAGAACCCCCTCACGCCCATCCAGCTCTCGGCCGAGCACGTCCTCAAGGTCTACGAGGACAAGCGGGGGGACCTCGACAAGGCCCTCAAGGAATCCATGTCCTACATCATCAGCGAGGTCGAGAACCTGCGCCGCATCGCCCAGGAGTTCATGGAGATCGCCCGGGACACCACGGTCAGCAAGGAGCCGGTCGATCTGCGGGACCTCCTCGAGGAGGTCCTCCGGCCCTACCGCCGCCTGCTCTCCGAGCGCATCCGCTTCACCGTCGTGGCCGAGGGGTCGGACTTCCGGGCCCGCGGCGACGAGACCAAGCTCAAGACCGCCTTTCGCAACGTCATCGCCAACGCCGTCGAGGCCATCAGCCAGCAGGGCGAGGTGGCCGTGACCATCGGCCGCCGGGGGCCCATGTACGAGATCGCCGTGCGCGACAGCGGGCCCGGCATGAGCAAAGAGACGGCCGCGCGGATCTTCGAGCTCTATTTTTCGACCAAGGACGCCGGCACCGGGCTCGGCTTGCCCATCACGAAGAAGATCATCGAAGAGCACGGCGGCGAGATCCGCGTCGAGAGCGAGCCCGGCCGTGGCACCACGGTCACGATCGAGCTCCCGGCCGGCGAATGACGGATGGCATTTTGACCCGGATTCTGGCAGAATAGCGAGCGCCGCTCGTCGAAAGGATGTCCGCGATGGCCAAGACGCTCGTCACTTACTTCACCCGGACGGGGAACACCAAGCTTGTGGCCGAAGCCATCTTCGGCGCCCTGTCGGGGAACAAGACGATCCAGCCGATGGCCGAGGCGGGCGACCTCGCCCCCTATCATCTCATCTTTGCGGGGTTCCCGGTGCAGACGCACAGCGTCCCTTATCCGGTCGAGGTCTTCCTCAAATCGATCCCCGAAGGCCAGAAGGTCGCGCTTTTCTCCACCCACGGGTCGGTCACCGGGAGCAGCCTCTCGCGTGAGGCCCTGGAGTACGCCTCGGTCCTCGTCGCCAAGGCCCATCTCGTCGGGACGTTCTCATGCCGGGGCAAGGTGTCGATGCGGGCCCTCGAGGTCCTGATGCAGTCACCCGAGCACGAAGCCTGGGCCGACATGGCCGCCTCGGCGGCGACCCATCCCGACGAGAGCGATATCGAGGACGCCCGCGCCTTCGCCCGCTGGATCATGACCCTGAGCGTCCAGGGCCAATACCGCGGCCTCTAGCGCTCCGAAGCCCTGATCCTCGAGAACCCCGAAACGCCGACGAACTCGATCCGCTCCTCCCTTTCGACCTCGTCGAAGAGCAGGTTCAGCCCCAG
>JADGNU010000267.1 GCA_017883305.1 Candidatus Aminicenantota bacterium
GAACGGGTCCCATTCCTCGACCGACCCCCCCGCCAGGGCCGCTGTCCCGGCCGTCGCCGCCTCGGCCTCGGTGTTCGCCAGGAACAAGAGCTGGCCCCCGCCGAACTCTCGCCGCTGATGGAAAAGCTTGGCCCCGGCCGCAAGACCCGAGAATACGATCGAGGGAGGGCTGTACTGCCGGATCTTGTCGAAGCCGCTGCCCGGCCCGGAATTAAGCCAGCGGTCGCCGAATGAGTCCTGGAGCTCGCGCAGGTCTTCGGTCGCAAGCCCGTTGATATAGTCTGGCGGCGTGACCCACGAGACGATCTTGCCGTCCCGGATGAGGTAATCGCGGACGAGGGTAACCGTCGTGTCCTCGAGGTTGCGCAGGCCCGGCGGCAGGACGACGAGCCCATAAGAGCGGGAGCCGACGTTAAGCCTGGCGTGGCTGACGGACCCGAACTCCTGAAGCGTCTTTTCGCTGACGATGTCGTACTCGATGTGTTCGGCCTCGAGGAGGTGGACGAACGCCTGGAAATCGGTGCCGACGGTACGGAAATCATCCGTCTCATGGGACGGCGAATAGTACATCCAGGCCGTCGTCGTCGGCTCGATGACCGCGACGTTGTTCATCTGCTGGCCCAGGCTCATGGCCACCGACAGCCGGCCGAAATAATCCGCCAGGGTGTTGTAGTGGGGCCACCAGGGTTCGTGGTCGGAGAACGAAAGCGGGTGGTCGCGCTTGCGCGCGCCCATGATCGTGGCGTAGGACAGGTGCTGGTTGAGGAAGTTGACGCCCAGGGCGTACTCCCAGTCCCCGATCCGCTTCTGGTCGGCGAAGGTCAGGTCCCAGCCGCTGGCGCCGTACGTCTCGGACAGCGTCCGCTCGCGGCCGCGCTGGTTGGCGGAGCTGCGGATCTCGCGGACCGAACGGGCGTTGCCGAATTGGGCGTCCGGAGCGGCGGAGTATTCGTTCATCAGCATGTCGATGCCGGGCATGTGGGCATAGGCGGCCATGGCCAGGTTGTCCGGGGAGGTGCGCGGCCGCGGCCATTCGTGCTCCCAATAGTGCCCGGTGAAGATGAGCTTGTTATCGGTGGCATAGGCATAGTACGGCTTGGCCCAGTTCTCGATAAAGAGATCGAGAAGCGTCGCGCAGAAGTCGTGACGGACGCGCTTCCAGTTCCCGGCCTCCTCGAAGAGCCCGACGAGCTCCGGCCGGAGATCGTAGCCCCAGCGCGTCTGGAACGCCTGGAAAAGGGCTGGGGTATAGTTCACGGCCTCCATTCCGCCGGCCGGGGAGATCTCGGCTTCGTCCTGGAAGACGCCGGGAACGGTCAGGCCAAATTCCTTGCCGATCGCGCGCTTGTAGGCATTGAGGGTCAGGTCGAGGAACTTCTCGGTGACGTCCTTGCGCATGATGTCGACGTAGGTGAAGCCGCCGTGCCAAGGGGACGGGGCGGCGCGGACGACATCAAAGACAAAGTAGGTGGCCCTGTCGCGCCCTGCGGGCAGCATCTTGCCGGTGACGTCCTCGAGCCCGGTCAACGTCCTTCGCAAGACGACGAGAGGAGCCGTGTCGAGCGCGGGAGGCGGGCCGTCGTATTTCCTCATCCTCAGCCCCGAGCGGGCGGCGTCGGGCATGGCCGCGGGAACGTGGCCGCCGGCGAATCCCGACGGGTAGGAATTTTCATCATAGATCCAGATCTTCAGGCCCAAGTCCTTCCCCACCTCGACCGCATAGGCGCAGAGCGAGAACCACTCGTCGGTGAGATAGGGCGTGATCAGGCCGGGACGCGGATGGATAAAGGCGCCGCCGATGCCGCGGGCCTTGAAGTCCACGAGCTCCCGCTTGATCTGGTCCCGGGTCATCAGGTCGTTCCAGACCCAGAGCGGGGCGCTGCGGTATGCGGCTGGCGGGTCGGCGAACATTTTCAGGATGGTCTCGTAGGAGGGGCCTTGCGGCTTCTTGGCGCAGGACACGCCGGCCGCGACGACGGCCAAGGCAAGGACGACGGCTATTCCGGCCGGAAATCGGCGCATCATTGTCATGTCTGTGGCCTTTCGCTCTCCGTCGGGAATTGTGGGGCGGGACGGAGAATGCCCAGGAAAGAAAACATTCGTCCCCAAATCTAGGGGAACATGAACTCAAAGTCAAGGCGGGAGAGATCAATGGCGGAGAGGGCGGGATTCGAACCCGCGGCCCCGGTTTGAGCCAGGGCAAACGCTTAGCAGGCGTTCCTGATCGACCACTCCAGCACCTCTCCGCGGTCGGGAAACGTGGCGCTATTCTAGCATGAGTCCGGGGGGAAAGCCAAACTCAAGAGGAGCCGTCAGCAGGGGCCCCACTTGTGCCGGGGATGGCGGAGTTCGTACTCAGCGGCGGTCCTTTTGGTGATCTTATGCCAGGGTTCGCCCGTCTTGGCCCCGATGATCCCGGCCAGGGCGCAGCGGCAGAGCGTCGGATCGACCTTCGTCCTCAGCTCATGGAAGACCTCGTATGGATCGCGCTTGAGGAAATCCTCCGGCGTCCTGATGCCGATTTTTTCAAGCTTGGCCGCGGTCGTCTTGCCGATGTTCGGCAGATCGGTCAGCTTCGCCGGCTTTTCAGTCATTGCGCGCATGAGACCTCCTCTCCCCGTCTCCATTTCCCAGGCTCCGTCATGTCAACGGACTCCGCCGAGTTCCCGAAAACGGGCATAGGCCGTTTTTCTTTTTTCCATGAGGATGCGGGATCCCTCGGCCAGCTCCTCGACGTCCGCATTCTCTTGTCGTATTCCTCTTTGATAGGCCCTGAGGCTCTCGAGCTCTTTCCGGGCGAGATCCGCGACCTCGCGGGCCTGGTCCATGAGCTTGGCATCGTTCTTGATCAAAGACGAGAGCCTCAGCGAGGCTTCGGCACTCAGGCCGGCCACCGCGTCGCCGGCTCGACTCTCAAAGTCAGCGGCCGCGCTCTGGGAAAGTCCGGAAATGGCTTTGTCGAACTGTTCGTAGGACGCCATGAAACCCTTGAGCGCCTTGATGTCGTCTTGATACATGCGGATAGCGAAGAAGAGAACGCCTGCTGCGACAACCAGGATGAAAATGAGCGACCATTTGGTAGGTTTGGCGATTTTCATGTTCATGATCCTGCAAGCCTGATCACAGTCTGCCAGTTCCGGGTCGTAACGTCATGTCCGACGGCCTTTTCGAGGGAAGCCATGAGCTCGGTCGTTCCCACGCCCGGCGAAAGGGTCACGACGCTGAAGATCTCGCCCGGCGCGACACGGAGGATGCGAAAGCCCGCGGACGGAGCCGGGAGATGACGGCGGGACTCGGCCCTCTTCTTAATGGCCAAGAACGTCACGTAGAGCTTGATGTTGGGCGCGGCGGGAACGTCCTTGAAAGGATCGGAGGCGACGAGGGTCCGCAGTTCGCGGACCGTGCGGAGGACGACCTTGACGGGAAAGCCGAAGGCCTTCTCGAGCCCACGAGCAACCGTCATCTCCAGGTTCGGGTCCTTGCCGGGCGCTTCGAAAACGACGTTGCCGCTGGCCAGGACCGTTCTCACATTCCCGAAGCCCATGGACTCGAAGGCCGACTTTAGGGCGGCCATGGGGATCTTCTTGTGACCGCCGACATTGATGCCCCTCAAGAAAGCGGCAATGGCGGAGGGAGAGGGATTCGAACCCCCGTTCCGGAGAACCGGAAAGCGGTTTTCAAGACCGCCGCCTTCAACCACTCGGCCATCCCTCCGCGTCGAAATGTGGCCAGAATTCGCGCGGCCTGCCGCCGCCCGAGTCCCGATTAGGGCCAAGTGTCACCCAAGTGTAACCATCGACCCCGGGCCACGGTTCTCGCCGGACTCCCGCCATTGTAGCCCCCATGGCCCTCGGCGGTCGCCGCGCGTCAATCTCCGGTGGGCGAAGCTGCAGATTGCGAGCGGCGGCGCCGAGAACCCGTGGTGTCCACCTCAACGTGTTCGGCGACGACTGGACCGTGATCTTCCCAAGA
>JADGNU010000268.1 GCA_017883305.1 Candidatus Aminicenantota bacterium
CCGCGATGAAGTCCGGCTGAACGGGGGATTCCTCTTCGAGATGTCCGCGGGCGGCCGGGGCGACGGGACCCTGAATGTGTCCGGCGCGTCCTTTGTCTACGCCCGGCGCGAGCGGCGGGGCCGGGTCGAGGGTCAGGCCGAGATCCGAAGCGGCAAGTTCCGGGGACAGTCGGCGGCGGCCTCATTCGTCGCGGCGGCGGACGAGGCCGTTCTCGAATCCGCTGTCTTTGAAGGCGCCGCGCGGGTCGGCTTCGACGGCGCCGTGGCCGGCGGCGGACGGAGCGGAGAGATCGGCGCGGAGCGGATCGATGTCGCTTTCGCCCGCGAACCGTTCGCTATCCGCTCCCTCACGACCGCCGGCCGCACCCTCCTCTCTTTCCGATCCCCGGCGGGCGGCAAGGACTCGGTCCTGGCCCCGGCGGCGTCCATGGAGTTCGGCCGGGGCGGCGAGCTTCTCAGCTGGTCGGCCTCGGGCGGGATCCAGGCGGATCTCACGGACGAGGCGGGCCTCAGCCGCTCCCTCGAGGGAGATACGGCCGGATTCGAAACCGCGACCGGATCTTTGCTCGTTCGGGGCGGCTCGGGCCGCCCGGCCGTCGCCGATTCGTCCGATGCCCGCGTCGAGGCCCCCTCGATCGCGGTAGATTCCGATACGCGGACCCTCGAGGCTTCGGGCGGTGTCGTTTGTTTCTTTAAGAAAGGGCCAGGCCAGCGGGAACTAGGGTTCTTCTCTTCGGGCGCCGATGTTTCCGTCACGGGCGATAAGCTCGTCCTCCGGTCGGGCGCCTCGTCGGCTGCGTTCTCCGGCAATGTTTTGGCACGGCAAGGGACGGATTCCCTTCACGCCGGCGCGCTCGAGTTCCTCGGCGAGAAAGGCGAAATGCGCGGCAGCGGAGGGATCGCGGCCGCATTGACCGAGGCCCCGTCCGGGAACTCCCCGGCGAGGACGGTCGAGCTCGGGGGACGGGACATGGTCTACCTGTCCGACGCGCGGACCCTGACGCTCACAGCCAAAGCCTATGTCCGGTTGCAGCAGGCCAGTCTCGAGGCCGGGACCGTTTCAGCCGTTCTCGGCCGCGAGGCCAGGGCCGTCGAATCGCTCACGGCGTCGACGAGTGTCGCGGTCTTCAGCGGCCGCTACGTGGGCCGGTCGGAGTCCGCTTCTTATCGGACGGCGACCGGCCGGATCATCCTTACCGGACGGCCTGTCCTGACCGACGACAAGGGCGGTTCGGCCAGGGGCGACAAATTGACTTTCAATCTGGCCGATGATAAGATTTTGATCGAGAATGAGGGACAGGGAAGAGCGACGACCGTCGTCAGATCGTGAGCCATGAAGGGTTCCCTGAGAGCGGTTGATCTCGAGAAGAGCTACGGGCGCAAGAAGGTCGTCGACAAGGTTTCCGTCAGGGTCGAAGAGGGAGAGATCGTCGGTCTGCTCGGGCCGAACGGCGCTGGGAAAACGACCACGTTCTCGATGATCCTCGGCCTCGTCTCCCAGGATGGCGGACGGGTTTTTCTCAGGGACGAGGACATCACCGACCAGCCCATGTACCTGAGAGCGAGAAAGGGCCTCATCCTCCTGCCGCAGGAGCCGTCGGCCTTCCGGAAGCTGACCGTGGCCGAGAACCTCCTGGCCGTTCTCGAGACCCGGCCCTCCGCCGGATCCCGGGCCGCCCGCGTGGGCTGCGTCCTCGAGGAATTCGGGCTGGAGAAGCTTTCCGGGGCCCTCGCCCTGACCCTGTCGGGGGGCGAGCGGCGCCGCCTGGAGATCGCCCGGGCCATGGTCATGGACCCGGATTTCGTCCTGCTCGACGAGCCGTTTACGGGGATCGACCCTCTGTCGGTCCGCGACCTTCAGGCGATCATCCGGGCGCTCCGGGCGAAGGGCATCGGCGTCCTCGTGACGGACCATGCCGTCCGGGAGGCCCTCGAGATCACGGACCGGGCGTACATCCTCGACGGCGGGCGCATCCTCAAGGAGGGGACGCCGGCGGAGATCGTCGCCTCCGAAGAGGTGCGAAAGAGCTATTTGGGCCAGGAGTTTCGTCTTTAGAATTAGAATAGGAACGCGAGGCTAGAACGATGCCGCTCAAGCAGAGGCTGGATCAGAGGCAGGTGCAGAAGCTCATTCTGGCCCCGGCCCTCCAGCAGGCCATCAAGCTCCTGCCCCTGACGAACCTCGAGCTCATCGAGGTCATCGACGAAGAGCTCGCCCAGAACCCGATGATCGAGATCGAGGACGAGGCCCGCGAGGGCGCGGCCAAGGACAGCGAGACCGTGGCCGCCGAAGAGGCCGGAGTCAAGAACAGGGACAGCGTCCTCGAAGGGCTGAACCTTGAATCGACCGAGCCGAAGCTCACCGGCGATACGCCGGAGGACAATTTCCTGGCCGGTTTCCAGGACTATCTCGACGACGGCTTCCGCCCCCACTTCACGGAAAGCCGCGAGGCCGTCTCGCTCGAGAACACGATCTCCCGCACGCCCTCCCTCTGGGACCACCTGAACTGGCAGGCCACGCTGACGTTCTTTACGGACGAAGACAGGGAGCTGGCCGAGAGGATCATCGGGGACATCAACGACGACGGCTACCTGATCACGACCGTCGACGAGCTGGCCCGCCTGAACCAGACGACGCCCGAGAAGGTCGAGGCCGTCCGGGCCAAGATCAAGACCTTCGACCCCGTCGGCTGCGGCAGCCTCGACTTGCGCGAGGCGCTCCTCACGCAGATGGATTATCTCCAGCTCCAGGACGAGATGGCCCGGAAGATCGTCTCCGAGGGCCTGCCCCTCCTCGAACGGTCCGACTACGCGCAACTCGCCCGGGTCCTCGGGGTCCCTCTCGGCGAGATCCGTGAGCGCATCGACCTGATCAAGAGCCTCGACCCGGCGCCGGGGCGGAAATACACCGAGGAGAAGACGAGCTACGTCGTCCCCGATATCATCGTCAGCAAGGAAGGGGATGAGTGGACCATCGCCCTCAACGACGAGGGCCTGCCGCGGCTCCGCATCAGCGCCTATTACCGCCAGCTCCTGGGGAAGGCGGCCCAGGGCGAGCCCGAGGCCTACAGCTTCCTCAAGGACCGGCTGAAAAAAGCCCTCTGGTTCATGCGCAGCCTCGACCAACGGAACCAGACGA
Source organism: Candidatus Aminicenantota bacterium (assembly GCA_017883305.1). Lineage (GTDB taxonomy): Bacteria > Acidobacteriota > Aminicenantia > Aminicenantales > Saccharicenantaceae > RBG-16-66-30. Next base: position 3,140 of record JADGNU010000268.1, read on the forward strand.
TCTACAAGGTCGCCCGCTTCATCGTCGACCGCCAGAAGGAGTTCTTCGAGAAGGGCATCGACTTCATCCGGCCTCTCACGCTGATGGAGATCGCCCAGGACATCGGCGTCCACGAATCGACCGTCGGGCGCGTCGTGGCCAACAAGTTCATGATGACCCCGCGGGGGGTCTTCTCCCTGAAGTACTTCTTCCACAAGGCCCTGCAGGGGAACTACGGCGAGGACGTCTCCTCGCTCAAGGTCAAGGACAAGATCCGCAAGCTTGTCGAGAGCGAAAACAAGGACAATCCTATGAGCGACATCGAGATCGGCAAGATCCTGGCCCACGAGGACCTGCGCATCGCCCGCCGGACGGTGGCCAAGTACCGCAACCAGCTCAAGATCGAGCCCTCCCATATCCGCAAGCGAAAGTCCAGCATGGAGGAGAAAGCATGAACGTCCGATATACGGCGCGACAGGCGGCGCTCACTCCCGAGATCAAGGCATACTGCGAGAAGCGGCTGGCCCGCCTGAAGAGCCTCGTGGCTGACGTTCTCGACGTCAACGTCATCCTCAACGTCCAGAAAGGCCGGGCCAAGGCGGAGATCCACGTCCAAGCCAAGGGCCGCGGGTATGTGGTCATCGAAGAGACCCTGGACATGATCGAGTCCCTGAACCGGGCCTTCGACACGCTCGAAACGCGGGTCCGCAAGGACCGGGCCAAATCGCGCGAGAAGAAGCGCCGCGGCGGGCGGGAGCGGAAAGTGCTCGCCCCGGCCGTCGAGGCCCCGGAGCCCGAGAAGCGGGTCGTTCGGGCGAACTTCTTCTCGCTCAAGCCCATGTCGCTCGAAGA
>JADGNU010000269.1 GCA_017883305.1 Candidatus Aminicenantota bacterium
TCGAAGAGGTCGCGCGATTCTACGGTTATGACCGGATCCCTTCGGAAGTCACGCCCGTCGCCTCGTTCGCTCCCGCCGTCAACCGGAAGAGGGAGCGCCAGGCCCGGGTCCGCGAGACGCTGCTCGGCCAGGGACTGGACGAGGTCATCAACTGGAGCTTCGCCGACCCCGAAAAGGAGGCTGCGGCCGCGAGCGGACGGACGGCCGTGCCCATCCAGAACCCCATTTCCAACCGGGCCTCGGTCATGCGGACGACCCTTCTCCCGAGCCTCCTCGAGAACGCCGCCTGGAACCTCCACCGCGGGCTCGAAGGCGTCCACATCTTCGAGATGGGGAATGTCTATTATTGGGGCGACGACGAGAAGCACCGTGAGGACCTCTATCTCGGGTTGCTTTCGACCGGCCTCCTGCCCGGCGCGGGCCTCGCCGCGGCCGCTGTGGAAACGGATTTTTATGTCGTCAAGGGAGCTGTCGAAGCGGTCCTCGAGGCGCTCCGATTCGATCCGGCCGGCTTCGAGGAACGGGACCATCCGTCGTTCGAGCCCGGCCGCGCCCTGGCCGTTGTGGTCAAGGGCCATCCGGTCGGACATCTGGGCCGCTTGCGCCCGGCCTTCGCCGCGTCCTCGGCGGTCGAGCCCGCGGTCTATGCCGCCGAGATCGACCTCTCGGCGCTCTTCGAGAAAACGCCCCGGCCGTTCGCGTACACTCCGGTCCCGAAGTTTCCCGGGGTCGTCCGGGACCTGTCCTTCCTCATCGGCCGCGACGTCCCCTTCGGGGAGGTCGCCCGGGCCCTGGGGAAGCTCGATCAGCCGCTGGTCGAGAGCTTCGAGCTCGTCGACCGGTTCGCGGGCCCGCCCGTGCCGGCGGACAAGGTCAGCCTGACCATCCGGCTCCATTTCCGGCATCCGCAGAGGACGCTCGTGGCCGCGGAAGTGGACCGGGCCGCGCACGAGATCGTCGGCCACCTCGGTTCCGCGCTCGCTATCCAACTCAGGGAGGGGAAAATTGACATCCGAACTTGAGCGAATTAAAATACTTGAAGGCAAGATCGGACAGGTCGTCGATCACATCCACAAGCTGACGACCGAGAATGAGAAGCTCCGCCAGCAGATCAAGGAGTTTCGGACGGAAAAGAAGGACTTCGAGGAAAGCACCCGCAAGATCGCCCGCATGGACGAGGAGATGAAGAAATACGACGGCGAGCGGGAGCTCCTGAAGGGGAAGATCGAAGCCATCATCGGCGAGATCGACAAACTCGGGTTATGACCGAACGAATCCTGGAGATCGAGATCTTTGGACAGCGGTACAAGATCCGCGTCAAGGGAGAAGAGGACGAGAAATATATCAGCCACTTGACGTCGCTCGTGGACCAGAAGATGCACGAAGTGGCTGTGAAATCGAAGTCCGCGGATACGACCAAGATCGCCGTGCTGGCGGCCTTGAACATCGCGGACGAGCTGTTCCTGAGCCAGAAGAAGCTGGATCAGCTGAATGAGGCCTTGGGCCACATGGAGACGGAGATCGAAAGTTTGGAGGTTCATCTCTTCGCAGATGAGAATACATACAAGGACACCGATAAATCCCCGCTCTGACCGGCACGTTCCGCGCGGCCGGCTCGACGGCCGGGCCGGTCCCGGCGCGGGCATCTGACGCCTCCGCTCTTTCTCTCGCGTCTCCTCATTTGAATAGATGAGGAGGTTATCCCAATGAATCCGGTCACCATTGCCGGCATCGTCGTTATCATCGGGCTGGCGGCAGCCGTCGTCGTCCTCCTGCTCAAGAGGCAGGCGGGTTCGCACAAGGCCGCTGAGGCCGAAGAGCAGGCCCGCGTTATCCTCGACAGGGCCCGGGAGGACGGAGAGAAGATCAAGCGGGAAGCGGCCATCGAGGCCCGCGAGAAAGATCTCGCCCGCCTGAACGAGTTCGAGGGTCAGAACCGGGAGAAACAGCGCAAGATCAACGAGACCGAGCGCCGGCTTCTCAGCAAAGAGGAGAACCTGGAGCGGCGCTTCCAATCGATCGAGCGCAAGGAACGCGACCTGTCCCAAAAGGAGCGCAAGCTCACCCAGAAGGAAAAGGACCTCGAGGTCGAGGAAGCCAAGATCGTCGAGGCCGTCCAGAAGGGCCTGGCCGAGCTGGAGAAGATCTCCGGCATGACCCAGGAAGAGGCCAAGGCCATGCTGATCAAGAAGATCGAGGACGAGGCCAAGCTCGAGGCCATCGCCTCCGTCCGCAGGATCGAGGATGAGGCCCGCGAAAAGGCCGCCGTCTCGGCCCGGGAGATCATCACCAACGCCATCCAGCGCTCGGCCGCCGAGCACGTCACCGAGACCACGGTGTCCGTGGTCGACCTGCCGTCCGAGGACATGAAAGGGCGGATCATCGGCCGCGAGGGCCGCAACATCCGGGCCCTGGAGATGGCCACGGGCGTCGACATCATCGTCGACGACACGCCCGAGGCGGTCATCCTGTCGAGCTTCGACCCGATCCGCCGCGAGCTGGCCCGCCTGTCCATCCAGAAGCTCGTCACCGACGGGCGCATCCACCCGGCCCGCATCGAGGACATCGTCGAGTCGGTCAAGGCCGACCTCGAGCAGAAGATCAAGCAGGAGGGCGAGTCGGCCGTCCTGGAGCTCAAGGTCCGCGACATCCATCCCGAGCTGATCAAGCTCCTGGGCAAGCTCAAGTACCGGACGAGCTACGGCCAGAACGTCCTCCAGCATACGAAGGAAGTGGCCATGCTCGCGGCCATGATGGCCCGCGAGATCGGCCTCGACACCAACGTCGCCCTGCGGGCCGGCCTGCTCCACGACATCGGCAAGGCCGTCGATCGGGACGTCGAGGGCACGCACACCGAGCTCGGCGTCGAATTGGCCAGGAAGTACGGCGAATCCGAACGGGTCGTCCAGGCCATCGCCTCGCACCACCGCGACGTCGACTTCCCGTCGATCGAGGCCGTCCTCGTCCAGGCCGCCGACACGCTCTCGGCCGCCCGGCCCGGGGCCCGGCGCGAGCTCCTCGAGACCTACATTCAGCGGCTGGAGAAGCTCGAGGAGATCGCCAGCTCGTTCGAGGGCGTTTCCAAGGCCTTCGCCCTGCAGGCCGGCCGCGAGATCCGCATCATCGTCGAGGCCCTCAAGATCTCCGACGACAGGGCGGTCCTCCTGGCCAAGGAGACCGCCGCCAAGATCAAGGCCGAGCTCACCTACCCCGGCCAGATCAAGGTCACGGTCATCCGGGAGATGAGGGCGGTCGAATATGCCCGCTGAGTTCGGCTGCCTCTTCCTCGGCGACATCATCGGCCGGCCGGGCCGGCGGGCCCTGGAAAAATTCCTGCCCGGCCTCGTCAAGAAGTACGCGCCGTCGATGATCATCGCCAACGGCGAGAATTCGGCCGGCGGCAGCGGCATCACCGAGGAGATCGGCAAGGACCTGTTCATGCACGTCGACGTCCTGACCTCGGGCAACCACATCTGGGACAAAAAGGACGCCCTGCCCTACCTCGAGCGCGAGCCGCGGCTCCTGCGGCCGGCCAATTATCCGCCGGTCAACCCCGGCCGTTTCTCCTACGTCTTCCAGGCGGCCGACGGCACCAAGGCGGCCGTTCTCAACCTCCAGGGTCGTGTTTTCATGGAGCCTCTCGACTGCCCGTTCAAGCGGGCCGACGAGGAGGTCGCCGCGCTCCGCGCCGTGACCCCGATCATCATCGTCGATTTCCACGCCGAGGCGACCTCCGAGAAACAGGCCCTCGGCTGGCACCTTGACGGCCGGGTTTCGGCCGTCATCGGCACTCACACCCACGTCCCGACGTCGGACGAACGGGTCCTGCCTCAGGGCACGGCCTACATCTCCGACGCCGGCATGGCCGGCGGCCGCAACGCCGTTATCGGCATCTCCCGCGAGCAGGCCCTGGCCCGGTTCCTGACCTCGCGGCCGCAACGTTTCGAGCCG
>JADGNU010000270.1 GCA_017883305.1 Candidatus Aminicenantota bacterium
CTCCGACCTGCTGATTACGAATCAGCTGCTCTACCGACTGAGCTACGCTGGCTGAAAGAGGCTCGATTAAATTAAACGAATCGCCCCTTTCTGTCAAATCAGGGGAACACGTGCCGGGTAAACATGCAGCCATAAGGCCGGGGATGCGTACAAAGAGCACATGTCCCCTGATGCTATTTCTTCAGAACGAAGGTCACAGTCACGGTGAAAGTCACGGGCCGGGGGCGGCCTTTGACCAGGAGCGGCTCATAGACCCACTGACGGACCGCGTCGATCGCCGCGGCGTAGAGAAGCGGCAGGGAGCGGAGGAGGCGCACGGCGGCGACCCGACCGTAGATGTCCGTCGTTGCTTCGAGGATGACGACGCCCTCGGCGTGGGCCTGCCGGGCGAGCTCGGGATATGCGGGCTCGATCCGCCGGACAAGCCGGGGCGGCTTGACCTCGCCGACGGCGCGAAGAACCGGCTCGACCGGCTTGCCGACAAGCTGATAGAGATCTGCCCCAAGCAGGTCAGCCGCGATCCCCTCCCCCGTCCCGTAGTCGACGCCTCCCGGGATGCCGAAGTCCGAGCCGCCCGCGCCGAAGCCCTCTTCGACGATGCCCTCGGGAATGACGACGGGGGCGAAACGCCAGGCCTCGCCTGAGGCGACGACCGCCCTGCGGGCCTTAATGCGTGTGCCCGGGTTCCCGGACCTGGCCTTTGGGGGCGGCAGGGGTGTCGTCGGGAGCGCCGGCACGACGAGAATATCCGAGACGTCGACCTGCGGCAGCGCCCGCACGCGCATCAGGGGCACGGTGATCAGGAGTGTCAGGGCGATCGCGTGGACGAGCGCCGCGAGGGGCAGCGCCGCCGCTTTCACCCGCCAATTTCTTTCCGGCAGAAACAGCGCGTCTTGGAACATGGTCGCCTCCTGGCCGAAGTTTCCCGGAGGCTTTCGCCTCCATATTGAATACAAGCGGCCAGGGGGGATATTCCCCTTTCAAAAAGGGGCCGATTCGCTTACAATAGCCCTCTGTCTCGCCCCCAGGGGCCGGACCCAATCAACCGAAAGCGCCTCGACATTATGAGTATGATCATCAAGAAGCTCGAATTGCAGGGATTCAAGTCCTTCGCCGAAAGGACCAAGATCGTCTTCCACCCCGGCATCACGGCCATCGTCGGCCCGAATGGCACAGGCAAAAGCAACCTCGTCGACGCCATGCTTTGGTCGCTAGGCGGGCACCGCCAGAAGGTCGTCCGCGGCGATAGAACGGACGAGGTCATCTTCTCCGGAAACGCCAAGCGGCCCGCCCTCAGCATGGCCGACGCCGTCCTGACCCTGGCCGGCGACGACGAAGAGATGGTCGTTTCCCACCGCGCCTTTCGCTCCGGCGAGAACGAATACCGGATGAACGGCAAGACCGTCCGGCTCAAGGACATCCAGGACGAGCTTTGGAAACACGCCATCGGCGAGAAGGAATACTTCGTCATCGAACAAGGCTCGATCGGCAACTTCGTCACCTCGAAACCGAACGAGAAGCGGCTGTTCATCGAGGAGGCCGCCGGCACCGCCTACTACAAGGACAAAAAGCGCCAGGCGCAATCGAAGCTCGACAGCACCGAACAGAACCTCATCCGCCTCGAGGACATCATCATCGAGGTCGAAAAGGCCAAGAACTCGCTCCAGCGCCAGGCCCAGGCCGCCAACCGTTTCCGGCGTCTGCGCGAGCGCGTCCGGGAGCTGACATCCCACCACTACCAGAGAAAGCTCGTCGTTCTCGAAAAGGCCCAGCAGGACGCCGCGGCCCTCTATGACGCCGCTCTCCTCCGGGAGACGGACACGACGGCCCGGCTGCGGAACGAGGAGAAGGACGCAACGGCCCGCCGCAAGGACCTCTGGGACCTCGAAAAGGTGCTCAAGGACGGGCAGGAGAATCTTTACGGGTTGAAGTCCCGCGGTGCCCGGATCGAGAGCGATATCGACCGCGAATCGAAGCGGGTCGAGTTTTTCGAAGAGAAGAAGAAGCGGGCCGAAACCGACCGCAACGAGCTCCTCGAAGACGTCCTCTATCTGACACAGGAGATCGAAGAGCTCAAGAGCCGCCTCGGCGGCCACGAGGAATCGCTCGCGGCAAGCCGGGCCGATGTGTCCGGGTCCGAGACGGACCTCGCCGCCGCCCGCGAAGCCCGGCTTCTCGCCAGCCGCGAGATCGAGCGGCTGCGGGGCGAGTACCTCCAGTCGCTCCAGACCCTGACCGAGACCAAGAACGAAAGCGCCAAGACCGACAAGGAGCTCGAGCTCCTCATCCGGCAGGAAGAGAAGCTGGCCGCGCAGCTCGCCGAGCAGGCGGCCTATCTCCTCGAGAGCGCCGGGCGGACGGCCGCCCTCGAACAGGACATCGCGGACGGGCGGGTGGCCCGCGAATCCCTCATCAGCCGGGCCGAGGACATCAAGACGGCCATCGCTTCAGGGCGTGCCGCCGCCGAATCGGTCCAGAGCCGGCTCGACGCGCTCAAATCGAGACGCGACGAATCCGCTTATCACCTCCAGGCCCTCCACAAGATCGACGAGAAAGCCCGCGAGGCGAGCCAGACCGACGACGTCCCCGGAGGCCTCGGCATCCTGGCCGACCTCATCCGGACCAGCCCCGAAAACGCCATTCTCTTCGACACGTTCTGGCGCGAAGGGACACGGTCCCGGGTCGTCCCGGCCGAGGAGTTCGCCGGCGGACTGCCGTCGGGCCTTCGCGGCAACTATCTGCTCATTCCGGTCGCGGCCCGGCCGGAGATCCCCGCCGAAGTATTGGAGCGGCCCGGCGTCATCGGGCAGCTCAAGAGCCTTATCGAGCCCGACGAGCGGCTCAAGGGCCGTTTGGCCGGACTCGAGGACGCCGTCATCGTCAAGGATGCCGGCGAAGCAGTCCGAGCCTGGATGGACCACCCTGAGCTGAATTTCCTGACGCCGTCCGGGGACCTGCTCCTCTCCTCCGGGCTGCTCAAGCTCGGGCAGAAGGCCGAGGGCGCGGTCGCCTTGGCCTCGGAGATCCGGAGGCTCGAGGCCGAGGCCGCGAGCTTCGAAACCGATTCCATCCCCGTCGCCGCCGAGATCGAGGAGAAGGCCAAAGCCCTCGAGGCCCTCGAAGCCGGTCTCGCCGGGGTCCGCGAAGAGCTCGACCGGACGGAGCGCGTTCTTCAGGACCGCGAGCGCGAGCACCGCTACGGCCTCGGCGACAGCGAGAAGATCCGGACGAACCAGTCGATCCTCGGCCGCGAGCTCGAGGTCCTGCGCGGGGAAAAAGGACAGCTGCAAGAAGCCTTCCAGGGCACCGGCCAGGGGCTGGCCATCCGGGAGTCCGAAGCCAGGTCTCTCCGGGAACGGATCGAAGGCCGGGAGAGGGACCACGCCGGGCTTGCGTCTCAAGAGGCGGCGCTCGGACGGCGCTTCTTTGAGGCCAAATCGGGCCTCGACCTCGTTCGGGAGAAGATGAACGGGCTCGGCGATCAGATCCGGGCCGGGGAAAAGAGGAAGGAAGCGGCCGGGGCCAAGATCCAGCTGCTCGAGGCCGACATCCTGAAAAGCGACGAGGACCAGACCCGCCTCCGCGAGGAGATCGCGGCCCTGCGCGAAAGCTCCAAAACCCTGGGCGAGGAGCGCGCCGCCGCCGAAACCGGCCTCGAAGCGACCGAAGGCGAGCTCGAGAAGGTCCGCCAGGCCCTCGAGGGCTTCGAGACGATCGTACAGAAGAGCCGTGAGGCAGAAGAAGCCGCCAAGAACGAGCGGGTCCGGCACGAGATCCGGAAGGCCGAGGTCGACCGCGACCTGGTCAACCTGGACGAGATGTGCTGGCAGGAGCTCAAAAAGACGCTGGCCGAGCTCCGGGCGGAATCCACGATGGCCGAGCCCGGGACGGTCCCCTCCCCCGCCGCGGAGGAACCCGAGACGGAGGACCTGGGCGATGACGAGACCGAGG
>JADGNU010000061.1 GCA_017883305.1 Candidatus Aminicenantota bacterium
CGGATGGGCGTGAATACGCGATCTATCTCGGCCCTGACACCCACACCCCTGCACCCTGGGCGAACATCATCGCCAACCCCTCCTTCGGCACATTGGTCAGCGAAACGGGGTCCGGATTTACCTGGTATGGCAACAGCCAGCGCAATCGCCTGACGCAATGGTCGAACGACCCCGTCATGGATCCACCGTCTGAGGCCGTCTACATCCGGGACGAGGACACCGGCGTCTACTGGACGCCGACCCCGTCGCCGATCCGGGAAGAGACCGCCTACCGGGTCAGGCATGGGGCGGGATACACGGTCTTCGAGCATAACAGTCAAGGGATCGAACAGGAGCTGACGGTCTTCGTCCCGGTGGATGAGAACGGAGGAGAGCCGATCAAGCTGCAAAGGCTGCGATTGAGGAACGACTCCTCCCGGCGTCGCAGACTGTCGGTGACGTACTACGTGGAGTGGACACTGGGCGAGACCCGCGAATCCTCCCAGATGCATATCGCGACCCGTTGGGATGAAGAAGCCCGGGCCCTGATCGCCCGGAATCGCTACCACCCCGAGTACGGGGATCGGATCGCCTTCGCGGCCATCGACCCGCCGGCGGAGTCTTATACCGGCGACCGTACGGCCTTCGTAGGACGCAACGGCTCGCTGGCCAGCCCGGCGGCGATGGAGCGGTCCGGGCTATCACGCCGGACGGGAGCGGGATTAGACCCGTGCGCGGCTCTTCGGGTACCGGTGGAGCTCGCTCCTGGAGAGTCGGCTGAGATCACGTGCATGTTGGGCCAAGCCGAGTCGGTGGGGGAAGTCCGCAAGCGGGTTCTGGCCTATCGGAAAGGCTTGGCACTCGAAACCGCGTTGAGTCAGACGAAGGCGTGGTGGGATGGCCTGTTGGGGACGATCGAAGTGCACACCCCCGAACTGGCCGCCGACTTCCTGATCAACCGTTGGCTCTTGTACCAAAGCCTGAGCTGTCGGATCTGGGGACGTTCCGCCTTTTACCAGTCCGGGGGCGCATTCGGCTTCCGCGATCAACTGCAGGACGTTACGGCATTCCTCTACGCGTCTCCCGAGCTGGCGCGCCAGCACATCCTGCTCGCGGCGAGCCGTCAGTTCAAAGAAGGAGATGTCCAGCACTGGTGGCATCCACCGAGCGGCGCTGGCGTCCGATCTCGGATCTCCGATGACCCCCTATGGCTGCCCTACGTCGTCGCTCAATACGTGCGTGTCACCGGCGATGTGAACATCTTGCATACAGAGGTTCCGTTCCTCAGCGGGCCCACTCTCGAGAGCGATCAGCACGAGATCTTCTTCACGCCGAAGGTCGCGCTTGAACACGCCACGCTGTTTGAGCACTGCCGGCGCGCCGTCTCGCATGGCATGACCTTCGGGCCCCATGGTTTGCCTCTGATAGGCGCTGGCGACTGGAACGATGGGATGAACCTCGTAGGCGCCGGGGGCACGGGGGAAAGCGTTTGGCTGGCGTGGTTCATGGCGGACGTGCTTCAGGGGATGGCCGAGTTTTCCAAGCTGCTGGAGCAGCCCGATCTAAGCCAGTCTTATCAACAAGATAGAACTGCGCTGATCCAGCGCGCCGAGCGAGCCGGATGGGATGGGGAGTGGTATCTTCGGGCCATCTTCGACGATGGCACGCCGCTCGGTTCTTCTGCGAACAAAGAGGCGAAGATCGATTCCCTGCCCCAATCTTGGGCTTGGCTGAGTGGAGCCGCCGGCACAGACCGGGCGAACAGGGCTATAGAATCCGTGTGGAAACACCTTGTTCGCGAGGACGAAGGTCTGGTGCTGCTCTTAACGCCTCCCTTTGACAGATCGAATCCGTCACCCGGATACATTCAGGGCTATCCTCCGGGGGTGCGGGAGAACGGGGGACAATATACTCATGCCGCCTTGTGGTTCGCCATGGCCTTGGCACGTCGAGGGGATGGGACGGGGGCGGCGAAGATCCTACGCATCCTCAACCCGATCGAGCGCGCGCGTGATCCAGAAACCGTGTGGCGCTATGGGCTTGAGCCCTACGCGATCCCGGCCGACGTGTACCGGTTGCCCGGACGGATCGGCCAGGGTGGTTGGTCTTGGTATACGGGTTCGGCGACATGGATGTACCGAGCCTGGGTCGAAGAGGTCCTGGGTTTGAAAGTCCGGGGGGATCAGATGCAGCTGGATCCGGTCATCCCCGGGTGGTGGGATGGCTTCCACCTGCGCTACCGTCACGGTGAAGCGGTCTATGAGATCCAGGTCGAGAATCCGGAACACCGCGAGCGGGGTGTTTCGTGGGTGGAGATGGATGGTCAGCGCATGCCGGATGGAGTGATCCCATTGGACCGGGCTCTCGTTAAACATCGTATCCTCGTGCACATGGGGAAGCCGGGGCAAGCGGCTTAGATGAAATGTCCGGCCATCAAGAACTTTGGATCCTGGCCATCGAGCTCGACCGGTTCAATGGTTTCGCGATCTTCCGCTCCCTGCGCTGCTGAGGTTTGCGCGGAAGACGGGCAAATTCGATATCGCGGCCCGGCATGGGCTTCTGATAATCAAAGCCGTCCAGCGTGCGGCGCTCCACCCGATTACCGAGGACGCGTTCGATAGCGCGGACCATCTCCCCGTCTTCCCGAGTGGTGAAGGTGAAGGCATCGCCGGTCTTGGCGGCGCGTCCCGTGCGCCCTATCCGGTGCGTGTACGCATCCGCGGTGTCAGGCATGTCGTAGTTGATGACGTGGGATATGCTCGAGACATCGATCCCGCGGGCGGCGATGTCCGTTGCGACAAGTATCTGATACGAGCCGGCACGGAACCCGTCCAGCGCCGATTGCCGCCTGTTCTGCGAGAGGTTGCCCTGCAAGGACGCGGCCCGGTAGCCGGCTTTTTCCAATTGTTGTCCCAAGCGCTTGGCGCGGTGCTTCGTGCGCGTAAATATCAAGACCGATTCCGTATCGGTATGACGCAGTAGCTCGAGGAGGAGCGCGGTCTTCAGATGCTGATCGACAGGGTAGAGCGCGTGCGCGACGGTGCTAATGGGTTCCGCGTAATGGACCTGGACCGTAACCGGGGCGCGGAGGATCTCATGCGCCAGTTTGCGGACATCCTCGGGCATGGTCGCCGCGAACAGGAGCGTCTGTCGTTGCGCGGGCAGATGTTTGATGATCCGCCTGACATCAGGCAGGAAGCCCATGTCGAACATCCGGTCTGCTTCGTCGAGGACGAGCACTTCCACGTGCGACAGGTCGATCGTGCGCTGGTTGATATGGTCGAGCAAACGTCCCGGACATGCGACCACGATCTCGACGCCGTTGCGAAGGCTCCGCACCTGCGGGCTTAGGCCCACACCGCCGTAGATCGTCAGGCTCCGAAGGCGTGTCGGCTTGCCCAAGCTGACGATAGCCTCATGGATCTGCTCCGCCAGCTCCCGCGTCGGCGCGACGATGAGGGCGCGGACATGCCCGCGAGGTCCCCGCATCAGGCGGTCGAGGATCGGCAGGGCAAAGGCCGCTGTCTTCCCTGTTCCAGTTTGTGCCAGCCCCATGACGTCGCGTCCCTTGAGGACCGGCGGGATCGCCTGCTCTTGGATGGGCGTCGGCCTGAGATAACCGATGGCCTTGATCCCGGCCGCGACATTGGGGTGAAGATCAAAATTACTGAATTCCATAAAAACTCCTACTTTCTCTTGTTCTGCGTTCGGGAGGAAGAAGCCACGCAAGGCAGTTATTTGATGTCTACTCTATCAGTTATGGGGCCGGCTGTCAAGTTGAAGGGCAAATCGTCTCGAGGCTTGACATAAGGATAGCAGGTCGTTAAAATGATAATGATAATCATTATCATTAATAAATCACCATGAAAACCGGTAAGCGGAGCGCTCATCATAATCAGGTAGGTGACCACTGTTCGCGCTGGACCGTCCCCCGCGAGGAGATCTTCAACCTCCTAATCCAATCCCAGCAACATCTGAGCGCGAAAGAAGCTTACGCGATTCTGAATCCGTCCAATCCGGCCATCGGTTTGACGACGATCTATCGAACGCTCGATCTCCTGGACAGGGCAGGCCTTGTCCGGAGAGTTAACACGGGAGACGGCCAGGTGCGTTTTGAATACAGGAGAGGACACGACTCCGACCACCATCATCATCTGATCTGCACGGGCTGCGGCAAGATCCTGAATTACCGGGATTTCGAGAAAGAGGAACTCGACCTGGTTCGGAAGACCGAGGATATCCTGGCCAAGAAATACGGCTTCCTCATCCGCGAGCACAACATCGAATTCCTCGGGCTCTGCCCGGATTGCCGACCCGGCGGGAAGAATTCCCCACTCAAGTAAGCTGAAAGGACGCCCCATGAGAATCGCCGTCACCACGGACAAGGATTTCGTGTCATCGTGCTTTGGCTGCACCCCCGACTGCACGGTCATCGAGATCGAGGCCGGTCATATCATCCGGACGTTTATCGTCCCCAATCCCGGATGGTCACATCGGAGCTGGGCCGATTTCCTGGAAAGGAACTCGATCGCGTGTCTGATCGTCGGAAACATCGGGGCCAATGCCAGGGCGGTCCTCAAGTGGCGTGGCATCCACGTGCTGTCCGGCGTCCAAGGCAACCTGGATGCGGTCGTCGAGAGATACCTCGATGGCTCGATCGCCGCGTTGGAGGGATCCTCGCCAAAGCCGGACTGTGGCCTCTCACCGGCAGGATGCCGGGACCTTAAGACGACCTAAGACGGGCGAACTCATGATCTTTCTGGACAACAGCGCCACATCCTATCCCAAGCCCGAGTCGGTCTACACCTTCATGGATCAATTCTACAGGCGGGCGGGCGTCAACCCCGGCCGGTCTGGCTATGATCTGTGCATGGAGGCCGGCGAGCTCCTGGACCGAACCCGGAAGCTCCTCACCCGGTTCTTCAACGGCGCCAATCCCAATCGGCTCTGTTTCTGCTACAACGCCACCGACGCTTTGAACCTGATCATTTTCGGCTTGCTTCGAGAAGGCGACCATGCGATCACAACGACGCTCGAGCACAACTCCGTTCTGCGGCCGCTGTATCACCTGTCCCGAGACCAGGGCGTGGAGGTCGACTACGTTCCCTTCGACCCGGCCGGATTCGTCGACCCAGAGAGCATCCGCGGCCTCTTCAGGAAAACGACACGCCTGGTCATAGTCAATCACGGGTCTAACGTCATTGGCTCGATCCAGCCTATCAGAGAGATCGGGCTCCTCTGCCGGGAACGCGGCATCACCTTCGCCGTCGACGCCTCCCAGACCGCCGGCCACGTCCCCATCGACATCCAGGCCGACAACATCGACGTGCTCGCCTTCACCGGCCACAAGTCCCTGCTCGGGCCGACGGGAATCGGCGGACTCTATGTCGGCGAGAACATCACCATCCGCCAGACGCGAGCCGGGGGGACAGGGGTCCGTTCAGCCGAGCGGCTCCACCCCGAGGACTACCCCTATCATCTCGAGTACGGCACGCCCAACATCTTGGGGGCGGCCGGGCTGAACGCCGGCGTCACCTGGATCGAGGAGCATGGCCTCGACTCCATTCACGCCCGCGAGATGTCCCTGACAACCATGCTTCGGGACGGACTCAAGGGGGTCGAGGGAGTGATTCTGTACTGCCAGGACGACCTTACCGGACACCTCCCCGTTCTATCATTCAATGTCGACGGATTGGAGGCCTCGGACACCGGGACCCTTCTCGATGTTGAATACAATATCGCCTGCCGAACGGGCCTTCATTGCGCTCCCCTCGTCCATCGGCAGCTCGGAACGGACAAGATCAAGGGCGCCGTCCGTTTCAGTGTCGGCCCGTTCAACACGGAAGATCATATCCAGAAGGCGGTCAACGCGGTCGAAGACATCCTGAGGCAGGGCTATTCCAGGCCCGGCGTCGGCACCCCTGCCTCCTGAATTTGGCGGATCTCCTTGACCAACGTCCCGGCGCCAATTCCCAGACGATCTAGTAGCGCGTCAGGACACGCACGCCCGTCTCCGGGTCCTCCTTGTACCGGGACATCTTACCGGATAGACCCGCCGGAGCGTCGGGTCGCCTATCTACCGCGCCCTTTGAGGGGCGAAGAGCTCATCGAAATGAAATTCTGCCCAGTCGCAGTAAGGGGCGTCCCACATGTCGGCCTCGAGGTCGTCCACGGCGATCAAGAGGCGGCCTTCGTTGGCCTTGAAGATCACGGCGTATTCCGTCGATCCGTTGGCGGCCTGCTGCAGGAGCCGCTTGGCATGGTCGATCCCGAGGCGCTCGCCCCGGCGGGACCAGGCCTCGAGCGTCTGCGCGGCCGTTTCGTAGCGCGAAAGGGAGGAAAATGAGACGGGGCTTCCCAGGGACTCGTCGGGCCGCTCCGGATCAAAACCGTACTTAAGGTGGTGGTTCGAGGCCACGATGCTGGCGGCGTCCGCGGGCCAGACTTCCCCGGGCTTTCTCAGGGCGAACCCGGTACGGCCGCCTTCATAAACGAAGGCCGGAGCGTCCTGCCCCTTGTACGGAACGGCCCAGAGGACGATCGAGCCGGCGGCCGTGATGCCGCCCGTCGAACAGGCAAAAGGCCTCAGCATCTCGAGAACGCTCGCGGGCGTCGCCTCCCGGCCCTGCTTTTCCAGGATGAGACGCTGGGTCCAGGAACAGGGCACGATGCCCTCGGGCACGGGGCCGGGGCCCGATCCTCCGGCGTTCTCCATGCCGTACAATCCCTCCTCGTTGACTCCCGATATCGTGCCGACGAACCCCGGCCACATGGTCGATACCCAGCGCTTGCGGCCGGGTTCGGCCGGGTCCACCGCGAAAACGAGGAAATGGCTGACCGTGACCTTCCTGATATCGCATTCCCCGTCCATGTTCCTGGCGGCGACGAGACCGCCGTCGAGCCCGCCGCCCTTGGTCCGCGCTCCCCAGAAGGCGACCTGGGTGCAGGACGAGGGGCTCGGATCGGGGCCCGGAAAAGCCGCCCGCTTCTCGATGTAGGCGTTGATGGCCAGAAGGTCGGTCCGGTTGAAATCGCGGCCGAGAAGCTCGACGCCCATATCGACCCCCGAGGCCCGCATGCCCTTGATGACGGCATCGCACTCCCTCTGGAATTCCTCCGGCAGGCGGAAGCGGCTTTCGAGGAAGGGAACGAACGTGTCCTGATAGCTTTTGGCCGAGCGCCAGCTGTCCTCGACGACATAGAACTCGAAGAAATCGATGATCTGCTTCCCCACGAGATAGCCGTGGGCGAACCCCCGCTCCTCGGCCGTCCCCCAAAGCTGCAGGACCGGAAGCCCTTTCTTCCGGACGAGGGCCCCGTGCTCGACGGTCTTGTCGGCGCGGGGGAAAGCCGTGGGCGCGCGAAGCCGCAGATCGCGGCCGGAGGCGTCGGCCCGGCTGAGGTCGATCGGATCCCAAGAGCCTCCGGGCGACGCCGCGAACCAGCCCAGGGGTTCCGGGGGATCGAAGCCCAGCTTGCCGTTCCCGTCGCGGTCCATGAAGGCCAGCACCGAGAAGTGGCCGGGCGGCAGACGGTCGAAGGCGTAGCTTCCCGGGGCGGCCAGCTCGAGGACCTGGCGAGGCTTGGCGCCGCCGAGGATGTCCTCCTTGGCGAGCCGGACGGCCCGGCCCCGAGCGTCGACGCGAAGCTCGTAAAGGCAGACAATGACGCGGCCGGATCGGTCCCCGTCATAAGTGACAAGGCCCGATAGGCTCCGCGTGGCTTGAGGGGCTCCCCCGCCGCTCGAGACGATCAGGCATAAGACGGCCGCTGTCAGTCTGCATTTTCCCATGGCGCTCATTTTCCGTCCTCCTCGCCCGAACGAGGATAACCCCGCCCAGAGAGCGTGTCAAGAATTCGAGCGGACGGGCGACGGGCTCTTCCTGGCCTCGGCCGGGGCCGGCCCGGCCCCCCCGAGGAAGATCTTCCCTTGACAATTATCCTCCCCAGGACGATTATTATGGTGCGTTTCTCAGGGGGTTAAGACCGGTCGGCAAAGCGGAAAAGACGCATTTTGTAAATACGCCTTTTCCTATTCCACAAATGGAGGGGGTTCCATGAAAAGGAATTCTTGTGTTGTGTGCTTGGCTGTGGTCTTTCTGCTTATGGCCTTCACTCAGGGCTATGCGCAAAAGCCGAAGCTGGACCTGAAGAAGGTCGCGGACAAGATCATCGAGACGATGAAATCCTCGGATCCCGTCGCCGTCACCAACCTCTATGCGCCGGATGCCGTCATGATCCAATCGGACGTGCCGTCGCCGGTCCGCGGCCGTGAGGCCCTCTTGGAGTATTACAAAGCGATGTATAAGGCAATGCCGGACTTTAAGTCCGATTTGTCTGTCGTCGCCTTCTCTGCCGATACGATCGTCTTTGAAGTCGTCGGCGCCGGGACATTCACCGCTCCCCTGGCCACTCCGGAAGGCGAAGTGCCGCCCACGGGCAAAAAGATCATTTTCAAGGCTGCGTTCCTCGCTAAGATCTCGCCCGACGGGCTCATTGCTGAAGACAGAACCTACTTCGACAATTTGGCGTTTATGAAGCAGTTGGGCGTGATCAAGTAGCTATAGGGCGAATTCTCGGCCGAGGTCAAGGGCAGGTAGTTGTCCTGGCCTTGGTTAACCAGGGGGATTACGGCCGGCCTCTTTTTTATCGGGTTAGGAGCATCTACAGTATCTATGTTGAGGACAGACGTGGCTATGGGAGTACTGAGTATGCGGTCTCAAAGGCGGCCTGCTGGTACGTTGGAAGGCTCGCAGGCACCCGGATCGGACACCGCCGCAATGAGGCCTTAATAGTTTGCGGATGGCATAGGACTACTCGGCAGTCGGTATACAGCTGTGCAATCCCCTCCAATTTAAACCCTATCGACCCTCCCGCGTATTTCCCGCTCTTGACTCGTTTCTTAATGGCAACCATTTCAACGCTATTCTCCCGAAAAAATGCATACAGGGCGTCTCGAAATCCTCTGACCGCGTCCGGCCTTTCATCATTGTCAAGCACGAGCTTGCGCGGCTTGACGTCAAGAAGAACAAAGTCAGTTTTCGACCCCCTTAATAGAACCAAGTGAGCCTCTGACCCCTTTAATTCAATGCCACAAACTGTCACTATTTCTCCTCGCTAGCGAAGACTATTCGGCAGGGAAGATTCTTGACTGAGAACTTCGACCTGTCGCAGTTCAATGTACCACCCTTAAGCCGATATTTTCAAACATTCTTGTCTCTGGCGCTGCATCCTAATCAGGTCCAATAATTCGTAAAAAAAGGCCATAGAAGACTATTCGTAGGTATTTCGACCATTGCCTATTACCCCGAAAGTCCCGTCAAGTCTCGGGTGTCCGGGGTGATTTCAAAGGCTAAGTATGGGCTCGGTTGACGAGCGAAATGAAAAGACAAACCACTCCCCACGTCACAAATACGTCACAGATTGTGCTTAAACCCGCTTAATCTGGCTTAATGGTGCTTAAAGGGAAAACGAAAAAATCAGGAGAAAACATGGCGTGCCTGAGAGGATTCGAACCTCCGACCTTTGGATCCGGAGTCCAACGCTCTATCCAGCTGAGCTACAGGCACGTAGGGCCCGAAAAGGCCACTAATTTATAGCGGAAAACCCCCTAAAAGGCAAGGAATGCCATGGCCCGAATCCGGCTAGAAGCTGAACGTCAGAGTCGTCCCGAATACCAGGACGCTCGCGAGATGGCCATTGATATTATAGGAATGGCCGTCAATTGTTCTCCTGGCTGCCGCCGAGAGAGGGAAGCAAAATTGTGTTCCGGCCTGGAGGCCGAGGTTCTTGGCTAGAGCGAATGTCAGCCCGGCTTTGATCACACCGTCGTGGAACGCCCGGTACTTTTCTCCCGCGTAGCTTCCGGCGCTCGGCAGGTAGGTCCTCCAATAATCGGCCGACCCCGAAAAATAGGCGGCCGACGCGCCCAGGTCGAGGGTTATCCCCTTTTTCAAGGCCACGGAATGGGCCAGGGACAAAAGGAAATAGGTCCCCGGATAGGCGTCGATGTCCCGGTAGATCATCAAGGACGGTTTTCCCGGGAAGTCCAGGCTGGCTCCAACATAAAGCTCCTGCGTTTCGGCCGTATATTTCGTTCCATAATAAATGAAACCGGCCGTTAATCCGAACCTTCCCAGACTGTGCGTATAGGAGAGCGTCAGGTCGGTTTCGTTGAAGCTTTTCCGGCCGGGCCTGTCCGGAGCGAAACAGGGCGTGGCCTTTTCCCTCATGTCGATGTTGCCCCAAAATATGGCCGAGAATCCTTGGTAGGACACCGATAGAGCGGGCTCGAAAACGATGCTGTCCCCGCCGAGCCGGTATCCCCGGAAGATGTAGCGGTTGAAGGTTCCGAGAGATGCGCTTCCCGTTACCGGCTCCGGGCCCGTCTCGCCTGACAGGGCAACAGTCAGAGCGACGATCGAAAGGAGCACCAGGCCGACCGTGCCAAGCCGCCTAAGTGCCTTCATGATGGCCTCCAGTCTTAAAGACCCCTGGTCGAGATCAATCAGGCATATAGGCTTCTTCCCCGTGAAGGACCGAATCCAGGCCCATGTTCTCCTCTTCGGCCGTGATCCTGACCTTGGTGATCTTATTGATAAGGAACAGCGCGACATAGGTAAAAATGAAGGCATAGGCGCTGAAGCCGATCACGGCCACGGCCTGTTTGAAGAAAAAGGAGGTCCCGCCAAAGAGAAGGCCATTGGCCCCTCCCGGGTTGACCTTCGTTGTAGCGAAAACCCCGAGGAGCAGGATTCCGAGTGTGCCTCCGACTCCGTGGACCCCCCAGACATCCAGGGCGTCGTCCCAACCCATCTTGTTTTTCCAGGAAATTGCCGCGTAGCAGATGATCCCGGCGGAGATCCCGATCAGGGCCGAGACGGGGACGGTAACGTAGCCGGCGGCCGGAGTGATGGTCGCGAGGCCGGCGATGGAGCCCGTCAGCAATCCCAGGAATTTGGGTTTCTTCTCGAAGACCCAGGCCATGAGCAGCCAGGTGACGGCGGCGAACGAGGCGGCGGTGTCCGTGTTGAGGAACGCCAGCGAGGTGATATGGTCGACGCGGAGCTCGCTCCCGGCGTTGAACCCGTACCACCCGAACCACAGCAGCCCCGTGCCGAGCGCGACCAGGGGAATGCTGTGAGGCCCCTTCTCGCTGACCTTGCGCCGGCCGACGAAGAAGACGGCCGCCAAGGCCGCCATGCCGGCGATGGCATGGACGACGATCCCTCCGGCGAAGTCCAGGACGCCCCACTTCTGGAGAAGCCCTCCGCCCCAGATCATATGGACGGCCGGGAAGTAAACGAAGAGCAGCCAGACCGTCAGGAACACCATGTAGGCCGTGAAACGGACCCGGTTGGCGAAGGCGCCCGTGATCAGGGCCGGGGTGATGATCGCGAACATCATCTGATAGGCGATGAACACGAGGAGCGGGATGTTGTTCGTGGGTGACAGGACCGCCTCAGGCGTCACCCCGTGCAGGAAGGCCATCTTGAGGTTCCCGATGATGCCGCCGACGTCGCCGGAAAAACACATGGAGTAGCCGACCGTGAACCAAATGACCGAGGTCCAGCCCATGGACAAAAAGCTTTGGATCATGATCGCCAGCACGTTCTTTCGGCCGACGAGGCCGCCGTAAAAGAACGCCAGCCCCGGGGTCATGAGCATGACCAGGCTGGTCGCCACAAGCATGAATCCCGTGTTGCCCGTGTCGAACATCTCAGACACCTCCTCAGCAGATTCGCGCAGGCGCCCGTTAAAAACGTTGGGAATATACGGCCGGGCCGGCGGGGACGACAATCGGGAAAAACGGACGTTATCGCTTCGAAATACCTGAGACATCGGCCGGGGGAAAGCGGCCGGGCGGGAGGTCTAAAGGGAAGTGATCCCCTCTCGGACGGCGTACTTGGTGA
>JADGNU010000271.1 GCA_017883305.1 Candidatus Aminicenantota bacterium
GGACCTGCAGAATTGGGCAGAGT
This sequence comes from Candidatus Aminicenantota bacterium, assembly GCA_017883305.1. Taxonomy (GTDB): domain Bacteria; phylum Acidobacteriota; class Aminicenantia; order Aminicenantales; family Saccharicenantaceae; genus RBG-16-66-30. The sequence goes on from JADGNU010000271.1 coordinate 24, forward strand.
ACCCGAAGCCCAATTCTGCGAAGTGTCTTAGAGAGTCTTTCTCTCTATTCAGATAGCTCCCAGATACGCAGCTCCGGGTCGCTCCGCTGCGCATCTGGTCCTCCACTCCCAAGAGTCCGCTCCGCGCTAGGCCCCCAACGCCGTACGTCATCGTTACTCGGCCGGTCTTCTTCCTATCACCGGAATTTGGCTAATTCGCTCGGCTTCCATGTCTTTTTAGAGGGGGAAGAAGGAGGCAGAGGCCGAGGGTGAGCATGGCCAGGTCTTCGAGAATGACGCCAAGGCCGGCCTTGCGGTCGACGGCGCCGAAGCAGCCGCAGTCGACGTCGAGGCCGCGGATCATCGTCACGACGGTCAGGGCGATGAAGAAGACGAGGAGGCCCGAGATGACGAGCGCCGCGCCGCGCTTCCAGACGCCGGCGACGAGGAAAGCGCCGGCCAGGATCTCGAGCCAGGGCAGGACGATCGCGGCGATGAACGAGAGCGATTGCCCGACGAGGGCGTAGTTGCGGATGTTCTGGGCGAAGTCGAGCGGCTCGAGGACCTTGACGACCCCGGCGTATACGAATAGAGCACCGAGGACGACGCGGAAAGCGAGGAGAACGGTCTTATTCCTGACCATCGCTCCGCTCCTCCGGGAGGCCGGCCGTTTTCCACGCCTCCCAGCCCCCGGTCATGACCCGGATATCCTTGAACCCTTCGTCGTGGAGCCGCTTGGCGAGGAGGAGGCTCGATTGGCAATCCCCGCCCTCGCAATAAACGACCAGTATGCCCGCCCGCGGCGAATTCAGGACATTCGCCGGGAGCGCCTTCCGATCCTCCGACGCCGGGACGCTTAGCGCTCCGGGTACATGTCCCTCGGCGTAAACGCTTGTCCGCCGAGCATCGATGATCGCGGCCTGAGCCGTCCGCCACAGGTCCTCCGCCTCTTCGACCGTGATCAGGCGGATGCCCGGATACTCGGAGGCTTGAAAGAACGATTCCCGGAACTCGCCCCGGACGAACCTCTTGATGAGCGGAAGATGCACCAGCGCCGCGATGACAAGGGCGAGCGTCCCCAGGGCCAAGGCCTGGCGCAGGACCCTCCCCGATTCGCTCACGGCACGGTCCGCCTTCAGCCGTGGAGGGCTTGGTAGCGTTCGAGGCCGGCCTTGAAGACCCGGATCGCTTCGCGCAGCTCGTGCTCGTTGATGACGTAGGCGATGCGGGCCTCGTCCGTTCCCAGGCTTGGCGTCGAGTAAAAGCCGGGGGCCGGGGCGATCATGACCGTCTTGCCGTCGAGCGAGAACTCCGAGAGGAGCCAGACCGCAAAGTGCTCGACGTCCTTGACCGGCAGGCGGATGATGACGTAGAAAGCGCCTTCGGGCTTGCGGATGACGACGCCGGGGATCGTTTTCAGGCCCTCATAGAGAACATCGCGCCGCTTCTTGTATTCGGCCCGGATGCCGTCGAAATACGACATGGGCATGTTGTAGGCCGCCAGGGCGGCCATCTGCTCGACCGACGGCGGGCAGAGCCGGGCCTGGGCGAACTTGAGCGCGGCCGCGTAGACGTCCTTGTTGCGGGTGATGATCATGCCGATGCGGGCGCCGCAGCAGCTGTAGCGCTTGGAGATGCTGTCGACGACGACGACGCGCTCCTTGATGTCTTCGTATTCGAGAATGCTCTTGTGCTTGAGCCCGTCGTAGACGAACTCCTTGTAGACCTCGTCGCCGACGAGGAAAAGGTCGTGCTTCTTCACCAGGCCGACGACACGGTCGATCTCTTCCGGGGTGTAAACGGTCCCGGTCGGGTTGTTCGGCGAGCAGAGCAGGATGGCCTTGGTCCGGGGCGTGATCTTGGCCTCGATGGCCTCGACCGGAGGCAGACGGAAGCCGTCCTCGACGCTGAGCGGCAGGGGGACGATCTTGAGCCCGGCGAAGGCGGCGTAGCCGTTGTAATTCGTGTAATAGGGTTCGGGGATGACGATCTCGTCGCCGACGTCGCCGATGACGGAGAAGGTGAAGTGGATGGCCTCGGACCCGCCGGTCGTGATCAGGACCTCGTCCGGCAGGAGCGGGATACTGTAGTTCGCGAAATAGCGGGTGACGGCCTGCCGCAACTCGAGGAAGCCCTGGGCCGGCCCGTAGGCCAGAACGGGCTGGCTCCAGTTGTGGAAAGTGTCCATCACCGGCCCCGGGGCGGGGATATCGGGGTCGCCGATATTGATGTGGAAGACCTTGATCCCCTTGGCTTTGGCCTGGTCGGCGTAGGGCTTCAGCTTCCGGATCGGGGAGGCCTGAATATCTTGTCCGCGCTGGGAAACCTTCATGGACGGATCCTCCTGGGTGACGGGTTCGAAACGCTAGGGGGTTATTATAGGATTTTCGCTGGCCCGGAAGCAATGGCCCACGCAGCCAAGTCAGATGGCGAAGCCGACGATCAGCTTGTAGCAGCGGTATCGGAACTTCAGAGACCCGAACGGGTCCCAGAGCCCCGCGAGGCCGCGCCGGGTGAGGATGTCGGGACGATCGCCGACCTCCCGGCCCCCGAACGAGAGCCCGACGCCGACGGTGACCGAGGATTTCTTGATAAAAAACTCTCCGCCGGTGACGATATGGTGAATATCCCAATCGGTCAGCGAGATGTTCATCGATGTGCCGGGTTTTTTCGCGGAGTAATCCGTGGTGAAGCTGGCGTAGCCCTTGAAGCGCGACGAATAGAACCACTCGAGCCCCGCACCCCAGTTCAGGACGGACGCGAGCTCCTGGGTGACATCGGTCGACAGGATCTCGCCGCTCGATTGGGCGACGAAGGGTGCCGCGTCGACGACGGTGTAAGGAAGGACCCGGGCGAACCATTCCGTGCTCAAGTAGAGCCGGACCTTTTGGATCTTGAAGGTCATGCCGGCCGCGAGCGAAAAGGGCGACTCATAGGTCACAGGCAGCTGGCGGCGATAATCCGAGGCCAGGAAGTCCTCGGAGGTCCCATCGCCGTTCATATCCAGGCCGGCCAAAGTTGAATTGACGCCCGTCGAACCGCTGCCGCCTATGGCCAGGCTGGGGGAGGTCAGGGTGAGGCCCATGGTGATCGTCTCGAAATCGCAGGCCAGGCCGATCTTCCACAGGGCACGGAAATGATAGTACGAGTACTGCCTCTCTCCCACGGCCACGGCGAGGCGGCTCTGTTGGCTCAGCGCTTCGACCAGCTCCTGCATGAGGGCCCGCTGCGAGCGGTAGACGATATATTGGGTGACGCCGATCCCCATGTGTTTCGACAGCTTGTAGGACCAGGTCAAGCCGTACCAGCTTTCGGAGAGCTTCTCGTCGAGCCTGAACTGAGTGACGTAATCCTCTGCTCCTGGCAAGTCCGGAAGGACGTCCCGGGTACCCGCGGCGGAGCTCGAGATGCCGAGCTTGACGGACTGCCTGGCCAAATAGGAATAGCCGAACCAATGATTGCGAAGACCGCGGATGCGAAGGGTCCCCGCGAGGAGAATGGGCGCCGGCCCGGCGTTGAACCTATTGAAAGGGATACTCCCGGGAACGGTCCGGGCCAAGACCACCCGGGGATACTGGAAGACGTTGGCGGCCATGAGCGTGTGCGGCTTCTCGACGAGGCTCATGCCCCCCGGGTTGTAGTAGGTGCCGGAGAGGTCGAGGACGCTGCCGATGACCGCCCCGCCGAGCAGGGTCGCCCGGGAGCCGTATTGGTTCGTCCAATAATGACAGTCCTGGGGCCGGGCGAAGAGAGCCAGACCGAAAAGGGAAAACACGGCCGTCAGGACGACTCGGGGGGCTCTCATCGCCCAACGTTTATATGCGATTCCGAGGCCTTCCGTCAAGCCCGGACCGGCGGGCTCCTTGAACATTCCGATTGCCAAGAACCCGGCTTTTCTGCTAGTTTATGGGGCGAATC
>JADGNU010000062.1 GCA_017883305.1 Candidatus Aminicenantota bacterium
AGGCGCTCGAGGTAGCGCTCCCGGCCCCAGCCTATCATGGCGTTGCGGAGATAACGGCACGCGGTCCGAGCCGAGAACGGGTTCTGTGAGTCCCGGCAGGGCAGGACCAGATCTCCGGTCTCGAGAAGGCGGCAGAGGTCGTCGCTCGAAAAGTCGTTCGCCAGCCATTCGGCCAGCCCAAAGAAAAGCCGTCCCGGCGAGGTAAAGGAGACGGCGATGCCGTCCCCGAACGTGACGGGGAGGCCGGTCCGGGCGGCGAGCAAATAAAAGACGGTGGCGTGGGGCGAACCGGCCGGCGCCAGGACTTCGACCTGGTCGAAAGGAAGCTTTTCGGCGTAGAGCCGGCGCAGGATCTCGCGGCATTCATTGGCCGTGCCGAGGGCCCGGAAGATCTCGATCCTGGCCTCCTTTTCCGGAGGAGGCGCCTGGCGCGGCGCGAAGAGCCAGGACAAACGCCCGGCCCTGGAAAGGTCTTCGGGAGCCGGGGCCGGCCAGCACTGGCGCGGCCGGTCCAGGCCGACGACGGGGTCGCCCGGGACGAGGACGAGGCGGCCGGCCGCCGCGCTCTTGACGAGTTCGCTTTCGAGACGGCGGAGCCGCATGTCCATTGGGAGGAGGACACAGAAGGGACCGAGAGGCGTTCCGGCCGCGGCCCGGGCGGCCTGGCCGAGAAGGGCGGGAAGGTCGAGGAGACGGCCCTCTTCGAGGGTCCGTTCGTAGCGGTCGAGGATCGAGGCGAGCTCCCGGCCCTTTTGCGCGACGAGGAAACGGTCGGGCCGGATATCGGCGCTCGTGCGGCCGTCGAGCCGGATCTCCCGAATGGCGCGGTGAAGGGCCTGGGCCAGCCCGGGCGAGGCCCCGGCGCGGCCGAAGTAGTCGAGCTTTCCCTCGGCCAGAAGCTCCCTGAAGAGCCGCCCCAACAGGGCGAGCTCGGCCGACGAAGTCATCGGCTTGGCCGCGGCCCCTTCCCCGCGCCTTTCCAGGACTTCCGAAGCCAGCGCGGGAACCGTCACGAACCGGAGGTTGACCCAGGAACCGGACTCCCGGGCAAGTGCCTCGCCGATCTCGCGGCCGGTCACGAAGGAGGGAACGATGAAGATCTTTTCGTCGAGCGGGTGCTCATGGCAGAATCCGGCCAGAAAGCGGACGATGGCGCTCATCGCTTGTCCGGCATCCGGTAGAGGATGATCCGATGATCGCGGCCGTTCTCGCCGGGGATGACCTCGGTCCGGACGATGCGGGCGTCCCAGCCGGGGATCTTGTAGTCATGGGAGACGATGCGGACGCCGGGGGCGAGGTCCCTCTCGAAGACCGGCTCGAGCGTCTCGAGCGATTCGGGCAGAAGATAGAGAAGGAGGATGGTCGCATCGGTCAGGCGGGCCTTGGTGGCGTCCAGGCGCAGGAAGCGGACGAGCTTCCCGACCCCTTCCTTCTCCGCAGCGGCCCGGCATTCCGCGAGCAGGGCCTCGTCGAGCTCGATGCCCACGCCGTGCGAGCCGCGTGTCTTGGCCGCGGCGATGACCATCCGGCCGTCGCCGCAGCCGAGGTCATAGACGATATCGTTCGGACCGACCGCGCCGATCTCCAGCATCCGCGTGACCACTTCGAGAGGGGTCGGGACGTAGGGGGCGAGGTCGGCGGCGTCCTCGCGGCCGTGGGAGCCGGGGTAGACCCGGATGATGTTGCTCTCGTCATAGCGGAAGGAATAAGGTTTCCCGGGATGGATGAGATAGGTCATCGTGCGCCGGCCGTTGTCGAACGAGATCTCGACCGGGAGGTCCGTCGCGATCCGGTCGACGACGGCGACGGCCAGGGTTCTCGTGCGGGGTACGCGGTTGCCGGGTCCGGGCATGATCGTGTAGGCGATCGGCTTCTTGGTCACGTTCCGGAGGGTCGCCTCCTCCCCGACCGCGTTCGCCACGCGGGGCCGCGGCGCCAGATCAACCCGGTTCTGCGCCTCCCGTCCCGGCCGTCCGACAAACAAGGCCAGGACAGCGACGACGAGAAAGGCGGCGGCGATCCCAAGCTGAACGACCCGCTTCACGAGACTTCCTCTTGCGATGTGAACTTCACCGGACCAAGTTAGAACAGCCTGAACGCGAAGTCAACGATTGTGGGCGGAGCTAAAAGAGCACCAGCAGGACGGCGATCAGGACGATGACGGTCCAGACGAGGATCCGGACGAGTATCTTCATTTCGGCTTCTCCTGTCTCCGATCGAGGAGGCCTGGCCGTCTCGCCTTGGATGGCTCGCGCTTCGCCGCCGCTCCCAGGCGCCGCCCGCGATATTACGCGAAGAAATCGCCGGGGACGGCCCGGAGACGGCTGATGTCGCGGACCCGGTCGGCGATGTCGAAGCCCTTGGCGCAGACGGCCGTGCAGGACGCGCAAGAGCCGCAGGCGTCCGCGGGGAGGTCGAGGGAGCCGACGAGCTCGTGGGCGGCTTGGAGGTTCCTGTAGCCGTAGGCGTACATGTAGCTTCTCATGAGATCCGGCAGGGGCAGGTTCTTGGGACAGCCGGCCAGGCATTGTCCGCACTGCTGGCAGTAAAGCCCGGCCACCTGTTCGCCCAGCCGCAGGTCCTGGAGATCCGCGGGCGTCAGCGTGATGTCGCTCACGACGGAAAAGTCCTCCTTGAGCTGGTCGAACGTCGTGAAGCCGGGGATGGCCGTGGCGACGTTGGGATCGCTGAGGACCCACTTGAGAGCGGCTCTCATATTGATCGGTTGCTGCTTCTCTTTGTCCCAATAGGCGCCGGCCTGGGTCTTCATGGCCACGATGCCTATCCCGGCCGCCGTCGCCTCGGCCACAGCCTTGCGGAGTTCGGCGCTGTAGTCCTGCCGGAAATTGTAAGCCGTCAAGATAACGTCATAGGACTTGGTCGCGATCGTCGCCCGGATGACGGCCGGCTCGTTGCCGTGGGTCGTGATGCCGATCCAGCGGGCCTTGCCCGCTTTCTTCGCCTTCTGGAGGGCCCCGATGATGGCCTGGTTCTGGACATGCTCGGGGGCGGTGTTGTTATGGAGATAAAGGATCTCGACGTGGTCGAGCCCGAGCCGGGCCAGGCTCTCGTCGAACTTCGCCAGGAAGGCTTTCTCGATGCCCGCGTCGTCCAGGCCTTGCACGGACTTGTCCCTGTTCGAGCCGGGGACCTTTGTCGCGATCATGAAAGAGTCGCGGGGCCGTCCGGCGATGACCTGGCCGATCATCTTCTCGTTCTGCCCGCGCTGATAGCCCCAGGCGGTGTCGAGCAGGACGATGCCTGCGTCCAAGGCCGCCTGGACGACGGCCGGGTTGTCGGCGTTCATGACGCCCATGCTAACGATCGGGATCTTGAGCCCGGTCCGGCCCAGCGTCCGGATGATAGGCTTGGCTCCGGCCTGTGCGGCGGCGGCCCGGGCCGTTCGGCCCGCGCCGATGGCGGCGGCCTTGACGGCTCCCGGCACGGCGCCGACCACGGCCAGCCCGGCCAGCCCTTTCTTCAAGAATGCGCGTCTCTTGAGCTCGGTCTTGGTGTCGGTCATCGTCTCCTCCTTGCAATTCGACGGCAATTCCGCTCCCCGGCGCCGGTCCCGCGGCCGCGTCCGGCGCATGATCCCGGTCGAGCCGAACTCCATTCTATAGGAGGCGCACGGATTGTCAACGGAAGCGGCGGCCGTGCGCCGGCCGTTTGACATTTCCCGCCCCGGGGCTATACTTCCTGAGACCATGAGACGCCCGTCCTTCCGGCTCCTGCTGACCGTGCTGGCCGCAGGGCTCCTCAGCCTCCCCTCGAGAGGTCAAACGACCGCGCCGCTGAACGAATTCCCGATGAGGACCTTCTTTTCCGTGCGCTCCGCCGAGACCGACAACGCCGTCCCGGCCGTCCTCAGGGAGCAGTTCGAGAAGGACGACGGCAGTCCGCTCCGGTCCGTGGCCCTCGACCTCGACGGCGACGGCAAGGCCGAGAAATTCGTCCTCTGCGGCGTCCCCTCCGCGGCGGGCGGGTATCAATGGCTCGTCTTCGACCCGGTCCGGGGAACAGGCCGGGGCATCATCATCGGCACCATCATCTTCGTCGGCCGCGAGGCCGACGGCGGATATCCCCGGCTCGAGACGTATTGGAAACAGGGCGGGGACATGTCCGTCGTCTCCCGCTACACGTTCGCCAACGGCCGCTATGTCCGCTCGGATGCCCGGGCGCTGACCCTCTGGGAAGCGAGCGAGTTCTTCCGCACCAAAGGCCCGCTCGACCTCGAAAGAGAGCTCGCCGAGATCAAGTAGCGCCCGATGGCTTTGCGACGCTTTGTCCTCCCGCTCCTCGTTGTCCCCCTCGTCGTCCTGACCGCCGCGGCCTGCCGGCCGTCCGGGAGCGGCGCCGGCGGCCAATCCCTGAGGATCGCCGTGATCCCCATCGGTACGACCCACGAGTTCTGGAAGGCCGTCCACGCCGGGGCCCTGACCGCCGCCCGAGAGCTGGGCGTCGAGATCATCTGGAAGGGCCCACTCAAGGAGGACGACCGCAACGAGCAGATCCAGATCGTGGAGACTCTGGCCGGCGCCGGCGTCGACGCCCTGGTCCTGTCCCCGCTCGACGACCGGGCTCTCATTCGTCCGGTGGCCGAGGCCCGGCGGGCCGGCATCCCGACGGTCATCTTCAACTCGGCCCTTCAGGGCGAAGAGCACGCTGCCTTCATCGCGACCGATAACTTTCTCGGCGGGACGCTGGCCGCCAAAGAGATCGGACGGCGCACCGGCGGCCGCGGCCGACTCATCATGGTCCGGCTCATGGCGGGCGTCGAGGGGACGACCAAGCGCGAGGAGGGCTTCCTGGCTACGCTGAGGGCTGAGTATCCGGGGATCGAGGTCGTCTCCGAAAACCAGTACGCCGGTCCGTCGACGGAGACGGCCTATCAAACCATGGAGAACCTCCTGGCGCGGTTCGGGCCGGTCGACGCCATCTTCACCCCCAACGAGTCGACGACCTTCGGCGGTCTCCGGGCTCTCCAGGATCACGGCCTGGCCGGCCGGATCGTCCACGTCGGCTTCGATTCGTCTGAAAAGCTCATCGAAGCGCTGGCCAAGGGCGAGCTCGCGGGGCTCGTCCTCCAGGACCCCGTGGCGATGGGCTACCGCAGCGTGAAGACCGCGGCGGCCATCGTGCGCGGCGAGCCCTACGCCAAGACGGAATCCACGGCGGTCGTTTTGGCTGTCCGCGACAACATGAAGGAGCCGGCGATCGCCCGGCTCCTTCGGCCCGACCTCTCCATCCTCGAGAAAGGGCGATAAAGGAGAATCCCATGATCAAGCTCGGTCCGGCGCTCGCTGCCGCCGGCTCCGTTGTCATTCTCGCGCTCGGCCTTCTCGCCGCGCCGCCGCAAGGGCGGCTCCACATCATCTCCTCGAGCCACCAGGACATCGCCTGGATGGACTCCCCGGAGAAATGCATCGCCTACCGCGACACCAATTGCATCACCCCGGCCCTGGCCATGATGGCCAAGGACCCGGCCTACTCCTTCACCATGGAGAACATGCTCAATCTCATGGAATATCTCGAACGCCATCCCGAGCGGGCCGAGGAAGTCGGCCGCCTGACCCGCCAGGGCCGGATGGAGTGGGGCGCGACCTTCAACCAGCCCTACGAGTCCCTCCTCTCCGGCGAACAGCTCGTCCGGGAGGCGTATTTCGGCCGTCTCTGGCTCAAGAAGACCGTCCCCGGCGCGGACGCCCGCGTCTACTTTAATCCCGACGTCCCCGGCCGGGCCGCGCAGATGCCGCAGATCCTGGCCAAGGCCGGCATCCCCTATCTCGTCATGAGCCGCTATCACGAGGGTTTCTACCGCTGGACCAGCCCCGACGGGAGCTCGGTCCTCGCGTATTCGCCGGGCCACTACGGCAACGCCGCGGCCTATCTTAACGCCCCTCCGGCCGAGGGCGCCAAGGCCATCGCGGACAAGGTGGCCAAGTGGGCGGGCTATTACGGCGGCCACGGTCTTCCCGCGGAGTATCCCCTGCTCAATTCGGTCGACTTCTCCCAACCGACCGACTTCGGCCCGCTCATCGCCCAATGGAACGGCGGCGGGACCACGTCGGGGACCACGAAGCCGGTCATGCAGTATTCGACTGCCCGCCGCTTCTTCGAGGCCGTCGATGTCAAGACCGCCAAGCTCGAGACGATCACCGGCGAGAGGCCGGGACTGTGGCTCTATATCCACGGCCCGACCCACCATTGGGCCATCACCGCGGCCCGCGAAGCGGCCAGGCTCCTGCCCGCGGCCGAGGCCTTCAGCACGGTCCGGAGCCTGCTCGAAGGAAGCTTCTCCGGCTATCCGTCCAAGCGCCTCGGGGCCGCTTGGGAAGCCGCCATCTATCCCGACCACGGCTGGGGCGGCAAGGAGGGCCAGGTCACCGACCGCCTCTTCCGCAAGAAATACGAATTCGCCCGCGACGAGGGCCGGGCCATGCTCGACGGCGCCCTGGCCGGGATCGCCGGCCGTATCGCGGTGAATCCGGACAAGGGCCGGCCTTTCGTGATCTTCAATACCCTGTCCTGGCCTGTGACGGCTCCGGCGGTCATCTCCGTCCCTCCCGGCCCCAGACGATTTCGCATCGTCGACTCGGAGGGCCGGGAGTGCGCCTCGCAACCCTTGCCCGGGGAGACCGGCTCAGGTCCGGGCCGCTCGATCGAATTCCTGGCCGGCCATGTCCCCGCGCTGGGCTACAAAGCGTTCTATCTCGTCGAAGACGAAAGCGGCCCGGCGCAAAGTCAGATCCCGGCCGTGGCCGAGCCGTTGGTCGTCGAGAACCGCTTCTATCGCCTCAAGCTTGTGCCCGGCGGCGTGGCCAGCCTCTACGACAAGGAGCTCGGACGCGAGGTCCTTGATACGGAGAAGTTCCTGGGCTTCGAGGTCTTCACCATGCGCTCTGTCGGCAGCGGCGCCGGCGAATTCGGCCGGGTCCAGCAGCCGACGATGGAGGGCTTCGACACGCTCGGCCGCCACAAGCCGGCCTGGCATCTTGTCGAGGCTGAATCCGGACCGGTCCGGACGGTCTTCGCGCTCGAGCAGGCGCTCACCGACTGCACGGTCCGGGAGAGGCTCATCCTCTACGGCTCGATCAAGCGGATCGACTGCGAGGTCTCGCTCATCGGCTTCGACGGCGACCCCTACCGCGAGTACCGGCTGGCCGTGCCTGTCGCGGCGGACAAAGGCCAGGTGGCCTATGAGATCCCGTACGGCGTCCTCGACGTCGGTTCGGGCGAGATCGCGGGCACCGGCGGCCCGGCCTACGGCAACCTTGTCTACGACGAGCTCTGCTCCGACATCCGGCCGCGCGAGGTCCAGAATTTCCTCTACGCCGGCGACGCGAGCTTCGGCCTGACATTCTCGACCTCTGTCGCGGTCAACGACTACAAGGACCCGACGGACGACCCGGTCCCCTACCCCATCCTCCAACCCCTCCTGCTCGCGTCTCGGCGGAGCTGCCACAGCGAGGGCAACTGGTACCTCCAAGAGGGCGACCACCATTATCGGTTTTCGCTGACCAGCCACAGTGCGGGCTGGCGGAACGGCTATCGCGCGGGCATCGCGGCCAATAACCCGCTCATCGCCGTCATGGCCGTCTCCACTCCCGCGGGGATCGACCTGCCGGAGTCGCGGAGCTTCCTGCCGTTCTCCGCTGCGAATCTCGTCCTCTCGACCATGAAGAAGGCGGAGGCGGACGATTCGGTCATTATCCGCGCCTACGATATCGAGGGCCAGAACGCGGAATCGACGCTGGAGCTCGTCGTTCCCGCGAAGCGGGCTTGCCGGACGAACATCATCGAAGAAGAAGGCGCGGTCATGGCGCCACGTCAGGGCCGGCTCGTCCTCCCGGTCGGGCACCACGCCGTCGAGACGGTCAAGCTCGTCCCGGACTGGAGGAACTGACCTCGCAAGCCGTCCCCGGCCTCCTTCCCATGAGAAAAACCGCCGGCGCCGCGCGTCCTCTTTCATGACACGACAGGAAAGGAGGTCCTCATGAAAAACAAGCTCGGTCCGGAGGAGTTCGTCAAGCTGGCCATCGCCCGCTTGCGACTCGAGAACTACAAAGGCATCCACACGGTCTACAGCGGCTTCAACGACGCCTTTAAGAGCTATTTCGACGGCGCCAATCCCATCGAAGCGACCGGCGAGCTGGCCCGGCTGGGCAAGATCGTCCTCCGGCCGGTCAAGGGCGGGGTCATGCTCTATCTCCCGGGCGACGGCCCGGAGATGAGCCGCAGCGACATGGCCCTCAAGAAGATGGGCCTGCTCGAAAAGGCCTGATCGCCGGGGCCCCCGCGTCCCGTTGCTTTTTTGCGGCCGGCGTTCCATACTCCTTTCCAAAAGGAGGAGCCGATGGAACGCTGGTCGCGACGGAAATTCCTAACGGGGGCGGCTCAAGTGGCCGCGGGGGCCGCGGCCGCTGGCGCGTCTTGCGCCGGGGACTCAGCGTACCGCGGCGGGAAGGGGGCCGTCTGCGAGGAGCGGTCGCTCGAAGTCTCCCTCGATGGACGGTGGCTCTTCCGGACCGACCCCGACAACAGGGGCAGGGCCGAATCCTGGTCCGCCCCCGAGGCGTCGATATCGGATTGGGACGAGGTCAAGGTCCCCTGCACTTGGCAGGTCTCCGCAAGGACGGCCGGCTACCTGGGAGCGGCCTGGTACAGGCGCGAGTTCGACGCGCCGGAAGAGTGGAGAGGCCAGGTCGTCCGGATCGAGTTCGAAGCCGTCTTCCATACGGCTGAAGTCTACATCAACGGGAAGCGGATCGGCGATCACCTTGGCCAGGGCTATACCGCGTTCGCGTTTGACATCACCGGCCTTCTCGGACTTGGCCGGCATAACACGATCGCCGTTCGCGTCGATAACTCCTTCGCGACGGCCATGCTGCCGAGGAACGATTCCTACGATTGGACGCCCGACGGCGGCCTCACCCGTCCGGTCCGGCTTATCGTGACGGCTCCCATCTATTTCGAATCCGTGCGGGTTGACGCCGTTCCCGACCTCGGCCGAGCGTCCGCCGCGCTTTCCGTGAAGGCCGTCGTCTGCAACGCGGGCATAGGCCCGGCCCCCATCGGCATCGGAGCCCGCGTCATCGACGAGAGCACGGGTCTCAGCGTGGCGGACCTCCGGGACGCCCTAGCGGCCGAGATCCCCGAGGGAGTGACGCGCGAGGTGGCCCTTGAGGAGATCGTCCTCCGCGATCCCCGGCTCTGGCACTTCGACCACCCTCACCTCTACATCCTGGAGGTCTCCCTATCGCGAAAAGGCGAGATCCTGCACCGGCTGTCGACGATCTTCGGCGTCCGCAAGATCGAGGTCCGGGGCACGGAGTTCCTGCTCAACGGCGAACCGGTCCGTCTGGCGGGCGTCGAGCGCATGGCCGGCAGCCAGCCCGATTTCGGCATGGCCGAGCCGGCCGCGTGGATCATCCACGACCACGACGACCTCAAGGAGCTCAACTGCGTTCTGACCCGCGTCCACTGGCAGCAGGACCGGCGGGTCATGGACTATTGCGACCGCCACGGCATCCTCATCCAGATCGAGGTGCCCACCTGGGGCCCCGGAACTTTCGACAAGCTCGGAGCGGGAGATCTCGAAGCGATCACCGCGAACGGGCTGGCCCAACTCGGCGAGATGATCGGCCGCGAGCGCAACCACCCCTGCGTCTTCTCCTGGGGCCTGGGCAACGAGGTCGACGGCCAGAACCCGGTCGCCAAGGAATTCGTCCGGCAGATGCTCCATGAGGCCAAGCGGCTCGACCCGCTTCGCCTCTGTTCCTACGCCTCCAATTCGCTCCAGACAACGCCCGAGCGCGATGTCGCCGGCGAGATGGATTTCATCGAGTGGAACGAATATTACGAAACCTGGTACGGCGGCGACCCCGCCGCGATGCGCCGGAACCTCGAGATGATCCACCGGGCGTTCCCCGACAAGCCCGTCGTCATCTCGGAGTACGGCTATTGCGCCTGCACGGACGACAGGCCGGAGGACGACGCTCGCAGGGCCCGCATCCTCGAGACCCACAACGCGGTCTTCCGCGATTGCCCGTGGGTCGGCGGCTTTATCTTCTTCGACTACAACGATTACCGGACCCATATGGGCGACAAGGGATCGGGCGCCCTCAAGCAGAGGGTCCATGGCGTCGTCGACGTCTTCGGCGCCCGCAAGCCCTCGTTCGCCGTGCTTCGGAGAGAGTCGAGCCCGGTCGAATCCCTCGATGTCAGCCCAGACGGCCCGGTACTCGTCGCGGTGGCGAGGACGAGGAAGGACCTGCCTTCGTATACGCTCGAAGGCTACACGCTCCGCTGGACCGTCTACGGGAGCGGCGAGATCCCGCTCGAGCGGGGCGAGACGCCCCTCGCCGCTCTGGCGCCGGGAGCCGTGTCCGAAACGCGCTTCGAGCCCAAGACGCACGACGTGCGGCAGGTCCTCGTCGAGGTCGTCCGGCCGACGGGATTTACCGTGGCTTCGGTCTTCAGCCGGCCGGCGGTTCCGTAGAGATTTCCGCGGCGCCGCTATTCCGGCAGGACCAGGCTGAGCCCGGCGGCGAGGGCGGCGACGCTTCCCGCCACATCGACCAGGGACTCCTCCATCTCTTCGTACACGCCCGGCCATGAGGGGTCCGGCACGGCTTCGAGCTCTTCCGATCTCGAGCGAAGGCCTTTCAGCTTCAGCCGGAGGTCGTCGAGCTGACCGCGATAGTCGGAGATGTCGTCCCAGCCGGAAGACTCCATGTCCGCTTCGAGCTCGTCCAGCTTCTCCTCGAAATCACCGATTTGCTGGAGAACGCCGGCGACGTACTCTTCACGATTCTGCCGGGGCGGGTTCTGCTCTTCGGCGCAGGCCGCTCCGTCCGGATCCGCCTTCTTCTTGTTGTTGCCGTTGGTGTTGGCCATTCACTGCTCCTCGAGATCCAATTTAAGGGCGATATACCCCATGATGTCCTTGAGCGAGATGATGCCGGCGAGCTTGCCGCCCTCGGCGACAAGGAGGCGGCTGCGGCCCGTCCTTTGCATGAGGGCCAGGGCCTTCATCACGTCCTCGTCCGGACGGATGGTGTTCTCGGCGGAGCAACCCCGGGCCAGCTCGCCGACGTTGTGCGCCGCCCAATCCTCCCGGGCCAGGCCCTTGACCTGGTCGAGGGTGACACAGCCGACGAGATCCCCGCCGCCGACGACGGGATACATCTTGAAATGGTACTTGTAGATGTAGTCCTCGACGAGCTTTTCGACCGTGGTCTCCGGCTTCACGGTGACCACGTCCACGACCATGAATTTCCTGACCGGAACCCCTTCGAGGGCGCGGCGGAAAAGCAGCTGCCGGTAGGACGATCGGGCCGTGGAGCGCACGAACATGCCGATGATGAACGTCCAGATCCCCCCGATCGAGCGGCCCATGAAGAACTGGACCACGCCGAGGAACATGAGGCCGGCGCCAAGGCCGGCGCCGACGGTGGTGGCCACGCGCGTCGCGCGGCGAAGGTCGTTCCAAGCCCCCCAGAGGATGGCCCTGAGGACGCGGCCACCGTCGAGGGGGAAAGCCGGGATGAGGTTGAAGCCGGCCAGGACGAAATTCAGATAGCCGAGGTAGTTCAGGACGCCCGTGACCGCCGTCGTGGGGCCCGGCCCGGTCAGGAGATAGCTCACGGCCAGCAATACGGCGGCCAGGACGACGCTGGAGATGGGGCCGGCCACCGCGAGGAAGAACTCCGCCTTGGGGCTCGGGGGTTCATCGGCCATCTCGGACACACCCCCAAAAAGGAACAGGGTGATGCCGCGCAT
>JADGNU010000063.1 GCA_017883305.1 Candidatus Aminicenantota bacterium
GCGAGCGCCGGTTCCGTCGCGTTTTTCAGGGCCAGCCGGATATCGGCGGACGGTTCTCCGCCCTTTCGGCGTTCGGCCTCGTGCC
Source organism: Candidatus Aminicenantota bacterium (assembly GCA_017883305.1). GTDB lineage: Bacteria > Acidobacteriota > Aminicenantia > Aminicenantales > Saccharicenantaceae > RBG-16-66-30. The sequence continues at coordinate 86 of JADGNU010000063.1, forward strand.
CGCCGCGCTCCACGGCATCGACCTCCGCCGCCTCCTGGCCCCGGCCCGGGCCATGGCGGACGCGTGCCGCCTCGAGCGCGTCCAGGAGAACCCCGGGGCCTTTCTGGGCGCGGTCATGGGCACCGCCGCGCTCGGGGGCATGGATAAATTGACCTTGCTCCTGCCGGCGCGGCTCAGGCGGTTGGCCGCATGGCTCGAACAGCTCATCGCCGAGAGCACCGGGAAGGAAGGCCGGGGTATCGTCCCGGTCGTCGAGGACAGGCCGGGGCCCGCCGGAAGCTACGGCAAGGACCGGCTGTTCGTCGAGATCGGATCGTCGGAGGCCGCGGCCCTGAAGCCGGGCTCCCGCACGTCCGGAGGGCCCGGGTCACCGCTCGTCCGTCTCTCGCTCGACGACCCCTATGACCTGGGTGGGCATTTCTTTCTCTGGGAGTTCGCCACGGCCGTCGCCGCCCATATCCTGAAGATCAACGCCTTCGATCAACCCGACGTCGAATCGGCCAAGAAGAGCACCCGCGAGGTCCTGGCCGCCGCCGGCGGCGCGCCGGGGACCGCTCCGGAGGAGGACCGCCGGCCCTTCACGGGAGGCGTCCGGATCTCCCCTTCGGACGGCTCCGAAAGCCCGAAAGACGTCCTGACACGATTCCTCGCCAGCCGCCGCGAGGGCGACTATATCGCGCTCCTGGCTTTTCTTCCGCGGAGCGCCGCGGTCGAAGAGATGCTTTCGGGGCTGGCGGCCGGACTTCGCATCCAAACCGGCTGCCCTGTCACGGTCGGGTTCGGGCCGGGCTATCTCCACTCGACGGGCCAGCTCCACAAGGGCGACGGGAACCGGGGGCTCTTCCTGATGCTCGTGGCGGCGGATCTGCCGAAGCTGGCGATCCCCGAGGTCCCGGGGGTCACCCGGCCGGCGCAGGATTTCGGCGGCCTGTTCAAGGCCCAGGCGCGGGGGGACGCGCTGGCCCTGGCCGGGAAGGGACGGAGGATCCTGACATTCGAGCTCTCGAGCCCCGTCCAGACGGGCCTCGCCTCGCTCTCGTCCTTCCTGGAATAAAAAAAGGACGGCCCCTCAGGGCCGTCCCGGTTTTCAGAGCGATCGATCGATCAGTACAGGCCGGCGCCGACGACGTCGGCGTGGAAGATCTCCTTGGTGCGGGGCCGGATCTTCTTGTCGACGCTGTCCTTGATCTTGAGATAGAACCAGAACTTGTCGAACAGCCGCAGCTTCTGGATGTAGTAGTTGGAATAGGGGCTGACGGAATCGACGATGATCCGGGCCATCTCCTTGCCCTTGTCGTCGCTGAGCACGATCGCATTCACGTCGCCCTTCTGGAGCGAGCCATAGACCTTGCCTTCGCCCTTGCCCTCCCACTCTTCCGGCTTGGCGAAGCCGCTGATCGCCAATGCGGGCACGGCTTCCCGGGCCTTCATCTCGACGAAATCATCGGCCTGGAATTCCTGGCTGCGCGTGTAGACCGTCTGACCGGGACCGGTCTCGACGCTGTCGGCGAGGAAGATCGGCGGATGGTCGAGGAGCAGGTTGCCCTTGACCTTGACCGTCTTGCCCAGGAGAGTCGCGGCGTCGAAGCCGGGCAGAACGATGTCGAAGCCCTGGGCGGTCGAGAGGTACATGTAACGGCCGAGGGCCGCCCGGACGGTCCCTTCGAACTCGGTGACGACCTTGACGACCTCGGCGGCCGGCGTCTCGGCCTTCTTCTGACAGGCCATGGTGCCGAAAACAGCGGTCAGAACGGCCAAGCTCAAGATCAGGAGACCTGTTTTCTTGGTACAACTCATCGGAACTACCTCCATGCGTCGAACGGGCGCCCGGGAATATCCTCCCCGAACGAGGAGTAGTTTATACCATTGCGGTCCCCAAAAGTAAAGAAAAAAGTGGGCCCGGCGGAGGGCCTTGGGACGGGCCCGGGCCGCCGGTTACTTCCTTCTGGCGCTGCCCGATTTCGAGGACGAACCCGAGGACCGTGAGGATGAGGAGCCCGACCGGGCCGAGGAGCTCGACCGGCCTGAGGAGGACGATCGGCCTGACCTCACGGAGCCTGACGAGCGCCCCGAAGAAGAGCCGCTGGACCTGGGCGCGCTGTAGGAGCGGCCGGAAGAAGATCCGCTTGAGCGGGGGGCGCTATAGGAGCGGCCAGACGAGGAGCCCGACGACCTCGGGGCGGAGTAGGTCCTGTTCGAGGGGCTGCTCGATCTGGACGGCGAGGAGTAGGAGTTGCGCGCGCGGGCCGACGAGGACGAGCTTGAGCGGGACGGCGAAGAATACGAGCTGCGTGGCTGAGAAGAGGACGGAGCGCGGAAAGAGCTCGAGCGGGAGTCAGGCGGGGAGGACGTCCGTGAGGATGAGGACGGCCGGGAGATGGCGGAGGACGGGCGCGAGGACGAGACCGAAGGCGCGCTCATCCGCGATGACGGACTCGAGACTGAGGAGCGGGAGGAGTAGGTGCGACTTTGAGACCTCCCGGAGGAGGAATTGGAGGACCGGTCCGACCCGGACCGGATGGTCCGGGTCGTCGAGGTCGTGCGATCGCCTTTATCGGATGAACCCTGGCGGGTGGTCGAAGGATAACTCTTCACGGATTCGCCGCGCGGACTGACGGAGCTCCCGGATCCATTGCCGGGCGTCCGCGCCCTCTGCGGTTCCCGGACGGTCGAGGTCCGGGAAGATCCCGGATCCTGTCCCTGGGAACGGGAGACGCGAGCGTCGTTCGGCTGGCTCCCGGCATCGCGGCTGCGGCTCGGCGAGGCCACCGAGCTGCGGCGGTTTTCGACGACGCCGCTCTGATCGCGGCCGCCGGAGGTCCGCTGGCTGGGGTAGGACCGGATCGACCGGCTGCCCGCCCCATCGTTCCGGATGGACGGCCGCGAAATGACATTCGAATTCCCTCCAGGCTGGGAAGTGCCCCGGTCTCTCGACCGGAGCCCCGAGTCCGTCCCGCGCTGTCTCAGGCTGGAAGAGGACAAGGACCGTGAAGGCGCTAGCGACTTCACCTGATTCCGGCTGCCGGGGCGGTCCGCCAGCGCCCGCCGGGCCGCGATGGCCTGGGGCCGGCCGTTGTCCACGTTCGGGCGGATCGACGGCTGTTGGGCCCTGAGCTCGACCCGGCCGATGCGGTCCAGGTCGGCGGAGCCGACATGGCGGCGGCCGACGTCGTAGGATTGCAGATGGTCGCGACGGACGACGGTCATGGCCCGATTGTGGGCGGAGAAATAGCGGTCGTCGTATCGGTCATAGAAGCGGTTGTTGAAGAGGTAGCCGGGCCGGTTGTACCAAGTGAGCGGGCACCAGCCGACGTAGTCCCGGTCGGACCACCAATGCACCCAGGCCGGGCCCCAATGGGACTGGGGGATCCAGTACCAGCCGAGGCCGAAGCGCCAATTCCAGCGGCCGTAGTGATAGGTCGACCAGCCCCAGGACTCGGAGGAAACCCAGTTCCAGCCGATGACGGGATACCAGACCCAGCGGCCGTAGTAATAGGGTTGCCAATCTTGAGAGTCGGAGACGTTCGGGATCCAGACGTTGCCGTAGGGCCGTTCGTAGACCCAGTGGCCGTTCTGGTCGAGCTCTTCTTCGTATTCTCCGATTTCCGTGGGGAGGTACTGCCGTTCGCTCCGGGCCGAAAGCTGGGAGTCGCGGCTGCCGTTCCATTCGTCGAACGCGTCGTTGCGGGAATTGCCGTATTCAGGCTGGCCGAGGAGCCGGCCGTCGGCGGCCGTCACGGCCTCCTGGGCCTTGACGAGGACGGAGCCTTCTTCGGCCGCGGCCTCGAGGCTGCCTTCACGAACAAAAACCTGGGTCTGGCCCTCGAGCCCGACATCGAACCGGTACAGCCCTTCCTCGAGAATATAAAACGAGGCGTCAGGGGTGTGGACCTCGATGCCCTTTTCCGTGGCCAGGGCGCTCACCCGGAAATAGGCGCTGCCTTCCGTGAGATGGATATTGATGCGCTCATCGCCTTCCGAGGGCAGGACGGCGAATTCGACTTTAGTGTTGTCGCCGAGACGGAGATAGTTGCGGCGGCCGAAATGGATCTCAGCCTGACCGCTCTCGGTCCCCATCTTGTCTCCCTGAACGAGAGCGAGGTTGACCTCTCCCTTTTCATAGCCCAGGTCCGATGTCCTTTGGACACTGACCGAGCCGTTGACGTAGCTCAGGCGGGCAAAACTGTAGGGATAATACCCCTCGTCCTGGGCCGCGAGACCCAGGGGGATCGAAACGATGAATACGAGCGCCAGAAGCGCTGCCTTTGTCATCATCTTGTTCATCGTCTTTCTCCTTCCGACCCCTATCTTTAGCAACTATCGTGCCAGCCTGTTCCCCAGGGGGAAAAGCAGGGGCCGTCCTATTGAGAGGACATGAGGCGGGGATATGTCCCCTATCCGGGGATAAAAAAGAAGGAACAGTCCCCCGCGCCTAGGCGGTCCGGTGGCGGAGGCGGTCGAGCGCGACGGCGACGATGATGATGGCCCCGATGATGATCTCCTGGATGTAGTTCGGCCAGCCCATCATCGTGCAGCCGTTGCGCAGAAAGGACATGATCAGGACTCCGACCATGGTCCCGAGGATGCTGCCCTCCCCGCCGCTCAGACTGCCGCCGCCGATGACGACCGCGGCGATGATGTCGAGCTCGAGCCCCACGGCCACGGTCGGATCGCCGACCGTGAGCCGGGAGAATTCCATGACCCCGCTCAGGCCGCAGAACAGCCCCGAGATCGCGTAGACCAGGATCTTGATCTGGTTCGTCCGGAGGCCGCAGAGCCGCGCCGTCGCTTCGTTCGAGCCGACCGCAAAGATGTGGCGGCCGAAGACGGTGTATTTCAGGAGCACGGCCATGGCCACGGCGAAGAGGATGACGATCCAGATCCCGGGCGCCAGGAGGAGCCACGGGGGACGGGGGCTCTTGGACATGAGCTCGTTGACCCAGGTCATGGGCGCGTCGATCTTCTGGTTGCCCGCGATCCACTTGGCCGCCCCGCGGGCGATGCCCATCATGCCCATGGTCACGATGAACGGGACAAGCCGGAGCCGGGTCACCAGCCCGCCGTTGACGAGACCGACGAGCCCGCCGGTGAGGACGCCGAGGAGGATCGCGAGGATGGGAGCGGCGCCTGCGTTTATGGCGTAGGCCGTGATGACGCTCGCCAAGGCGATGTTCGAGGCGGCAGAGAGGTCGATGCCGCCGCTGATGATGATGAGGGTCATGCCGAGCGCGCCCAGGGCCACGATGACCGACTGGGTGGCGACGCTCTTGAAATTGGCGGCCCTCAGGAAACGGCCCTGGACTTCCGGGATCAGGGCGAACAGGGCGATGACCAGGAGAAGCCCGATGAACGGGCCGAAGAGATTGAGGGCCCGGCCCACGCCGGTTCGACGTTGACGGCTCATACCGTGTTCCTTTGTTCGATCGGTTTTTCCCGCGACGTCCGGCCCACGGTGGCCGCGGCCATCAGGCCGGCGGCGTCCCAGGCCGACGTCGGCCGGGATTCGACGAGGACCCCCCGGTGGAAAACGACGATCCGGTCGCAGATCCCGAGCAGCTCGGGGAGATAGGAGCTGACGAAAAGAACGGCCTTCCCCTCGCGGGCGAGCCCGCCGATCAACTCGTAGATCTGGCTCTTGCTGACGACGTCGATGCCGCGCGTCGGCTCGTCGAGGAGGAGGACCGAAGCCTTCTGGTGCAGGAGACGGGCCAGGGCGACCTTTTGCTGGTTCCCGCCCGAGAGGTCGCCGACCTTCTGATCCGGGCCCTTGGCCTTGATCTTGAGCGTCCCGATCAAACCGGCGACGGCCCGGCGCTGGCGTGAGGGGCTGAGGAGGCCGTGGCGGCGATAGGGCGCGAGGTCGCTCAGGGTCATGTTGTCGGCCACGGTCAGGGCCGGGGCCAGGCCTTCGCCCTGCCGGTCCTCACTGAGGAGCCCGAGGCCGCGGCGGATCCGGGTCCAGGGCCGGCGGCCGGTGAGCTCGGCGCCTGAGACGACGACGGCGCCGCCCTCGACCTCATCGAGGCCGAAGAGGGTCCGCAGCATCTCCGTCCGGCCGGAGCCGACGAGGCCGGCGACCCCGAGGATCTCACCCTTCGACAGCGTCAGGGAGACCGGCGACGCCATCCGCGTCCCTTTCAGACTGTTCAGAGACAGGACCGGCTCGCCGGCCGTGTGCTCGACCTTGGGGAAGAGCTGGATGAACTTCTGACCGACCATGAGCTGGATGATGTCCTCGAGCGACGTCCCTTCCATGGTCCCGGACCCGACGCTCCGGCCGTCCCGGAGGACCGTGTAGGAATCGGCGACCCGCTGGATCTCCTCGAGGAAATGGCTGATGTAGATGATACTGACATCCTGACCCTTGAGGCCGCGGATGATCTCGAACAGGCGCTGGCTGTCTTCCTGGGTGAGCGAGCTCGTCGGCTCGTCCATGACCACGATGCGGGACCTGTTCGTCAGGGCCCGGGCGATCTCGACGAGCTGTTTGGCCCCGACGCTCAGCCGGCCGACCGGGACTTCCGGCGAGATCTCGGGGTGGCGGACGAGCTCGAGGGATTCGCGGACCTTCCGCATCATGGCCTTGCGGTCGAGCCAGCCCGCGGTATGGGCTTCGCGGCCGAGCATGATGTTCTCCTCGACCGTGAGGTGCGGGGCCAGATTGAGCTCCTGGTAGATCATGGAGACGCCGCAGCGAAGGCCGTCGGCGGGCCCGGAGGGGGCGTAGGGCCGGCCGTCGATCTCCATCCGGCCGGCGTCGGGCGAGATGGCGCCGCTAAGGATCTTCATCATCGTGCTCTTGCCGGCCCCGTTCTCGCCGATCAGGGCGTGGACCTGGCCGTGGCCGAGCACGAAGCTGACGTCGTCGAGGGCCCGGGTCGCGCCGAAGCTCTTGCTCACCCCGGCCATGCGGAGGACCGGCGGCGCGGCGGCGACGTCTCTCATCAGTCTTTGATCATGGTGAGGTCGGGCGAGAGCAGGGCCTTGATCTCGGGGGAATCCATGTTGTCCTTGGTGGCCAGGACGACGCCCGTATCGATGACCTTCTCGACGGGTTCGCCGCGGAGAATGGCGACGATGGTTTTGACCCCGAGATAACCCATTTTGGCCGGATTCTGGATGACGAGACCGTGGATGTCCCCGTCCCGGAGGCCTTGGACGAGCTTGGGCGAGCTGTCGAAGCCGACGAAAACAACCTTGCCGGCGAGTCGGGATTCCTGAAGGGCCCGGAGCGTCCCGAACGTGCTCGATTCGTTCGGCGTGAACACGCCCTCGACATCGGGAAAACGGCTGATCAGGTTTTCGGCCAGCTGGTAGGCGGTTTCGGTCGTCGCCCCCGCGTACTGGTCCTTGACGAGCAAAACGATGCCGGGGAACTCTTTGGTCACGGTATCGTAGAATCCGGCTTCCCGCTGGACGGTGCTGGCCGAGCCCTCCTGGTAACGGATGAGGAAGATCCGGCCCCGGCCTTTGAGGAGCTCCCCGAGGCGCCGGGCGGCCAGGACGCCTCCCTTGTAGTTGTCCGTGGCGACATAGCTCGCGTAGTCGCTCCCTTGGAGCGCGGAGTCGATGATGACGACCGGGATCTTCTCCCGCACGGCGTCCTGGACGGGGCGCATCAGAGCCCGGTCGTCGAGCGGCGCGAGCACGATCCCGTCGACGCCGCTGCTGATGAAGTCCTCGACGACTGTGATCTGCTGGGCCCGGTCGTCCTCTTTTTGCGGGCCCTTCCAGATGACCTTGACGCCAAGTTCGCCTTCGGCCCGGATCGCGCCAGCATGGATCGACTTCCAGAACTCGTGGGTCGTCCCCTTGGGGATGACGGCGATGCGGAGCGTCTTGGCCGTTTCGGAGCCGGAAGGTTCGGACGGTTTCTTGGCGCAGGCGGCGAAAGCCAGCGCCGCGCCCAGACCTATGACCAGGATCTTGAATACGGGGGATTTCATGGCCTCAGTATACTCAGAAGCCGCCGGACCGTCAAAGAGGCCGCCGAAAAAAATAGGGGGGAACCACCTTCGGGGAAGGCCGCGAAGGTGGTTCCCCGCCCAAGCCGGGAACCGGGGTCCCCGGCCTCGTGTTGTCCGCGCGAGCGTACTTACTTCTTCTTCAGAATGGGCATACCGGTCTTGGTCGTTTCCTGGACCATGTAAGCGGCGGGAACCGCATCCAGGGCGCCCGGCCGCACGTCGCGGGCGAAGAAGTAGATCGTCTGCTTGCGGCCGCCCTTCAAGAGGACGTCCTTCGAATGGAGATAGTAGCTGACGCCCTTCGAGTTCTTGAATTCATAAGCCATGTCTATGACCTCCTGACGAATTATGGACTTTTCTGCGAGGACCCGACGTTCGAGTTCCCGATGAGATGATAGCTCTCCTCTCTGCCTGGTTCAACTAATATAAAAAAACCCGCCTGATGTCAAGACCGGGCTCGAGACGAGCGGGCGCGCGGTCATTGGATGAAATCGACCGACGGCGGCATCTCCGAAGGGATGATCGTCCCGTAGGCGTCTTCGTAGCGCTTGATGTTGGCCTGCAAGGCTTCGAGGAAGCGCTTGGCGTGGGCCGGGCTGACGATGATGCGGGCGACGAGCTTGCCGAAGGGGCCGTCGGGGAAAAGGAAGGCGAAATCGAACAGGAACTCCTCCCGCGAGTGGCGGATGGCGGCGAGGCTGGCGTATTGGCCGAGCGCGACCGCCTCGTCGACTTTGATCTCGACCTTCTTGGCGTCGGTTTTCTGGTCCATGCTTCCTCCAGGAACCGGATGTCCTCTCCATTCTGAGGGGATTGCTCAAGAAAATCAATAGGTTGGATGCCTCTGAAAATAATTGTTAAAAAGGGAGAAAAAACGCTTTACAAGAAGACTTCGGGTGCTATAATGATATTGGCTTTCTTGCGCGGGCTGGAGAAAGCCCCCACCTTTTTGGTTCCCATCATCAACCCCCCTTTTGCTGACAACAGCCCGCACTTCTCCAAGACAGGGGGGCTGGTGCATAATATATCAGTCGGTGTAGTAGAGGATCGTCCTCAAGACGGCCGCTTCGCAGACCTTGCAGAACGGCTTCGTGCCCTTGGTGAACATCAGGCAGTCGAGCTCGGGACGGTAGAGCCCCTTGGCAGCGTACCCGGCCCCTTCGAAGGCGCCGACCTTGCCCCAGAACTTGCTCGCCTTTAGAAAGGCGTCGACCTTGTCGGCGTGCTCGCGCGACAGCCGCTCAGAGTCCTCTTCGACACGGGCGACGTCGGCCGCGGCCGCCCCTTCCCTCTTCATCTTGGCGATCTTCTCGTTCACGTCCCGGCGGATCTTCTGATAAGCATTGTCCATGTCATCGAACTCCGCCTTCTCCCAGAGCGTGGGCACAGCGACGCCGGGACTGACCAGGGCCTTCCACTTGAGCTTCGCGGGATCGAGCAGGGCGGTGATGTTCGGCTCCGCCGGTTCGACGCCGGCGGGATAGAACTCGTTGTAGGCCACGTCGGACGTGTAGTACTCGTCCGCCAGGCCGGCGAACGAGTGGCCGAATTCGTGGAGGAAGAGATATTCGTACCACTGGTTGTCGGTCGTGAAGGTGCAGTAGAAGTTGTAGATCCCTCCGCCGCCGTAGCGCTTGTGGTTGACCATGATATAGAGGGCATCGTACGGCGCATGGGCGGCGATATCCCGGAGGCTCTTATTGTCTTCGGTCAGAAGGTAGCGTTCGGAGCCGAGCGAATCGAAGCTCGAGCTCAGGGCCGTCGCCTTGAAAGAGCCGTGGCTCGGCTCGTCGCAGCCGCTTTCGGCCGAAGGCTTGAAGACGCCCGAAATATTGAACAGGTCCCTGTGGGACTTGTAGGGCTCGAGCTTGAAGAAGACGCCGACGAACCGGGTCAGGTCGGCCTTGAACTTGGCCTCCTCCTCCGCGGTGTAGCCCTCGGCGATGACCGCCACGTCGACCTTGCGGCGGGGATCGCCAGACTTGAGCGCCTCGACAACCGTGACTCCCTGGACGAGCCGCTCGCGGATGACGGTCATGGCCGCCGGATCGATCGTCTGACTGAAGACCGGCTGGGAGACGTTCTGCCGGTCCCTGGCTTCGACCGTGAAGCGGACGGGCTTCTTCGGATACGGCAGCAGGGCCGATTCGTGGAAGGTCCGGGGAACGCCCTTGACGCCCGGGTCAGAGGTCTTGTACTCGCCGAAGTAGCTGTCGAAACCCTTGCTGAAGATGAGCGTGCCGGTGGCCTCGTCGTAGACCTTGAAGGCATACCGGCCGAGGTCGAACGGATCGATGAGGTGGGTCCGGCTCCCGGCCCAGATCCCCTGGTCGTAGACCTGGTCCAGGGCGAACGCCTCCGCGGCCGCGCTCCCCGTGTGGAAGTAGTCGACGCGCAGGGTCTTATCGACGAACCAGGCCTCGAAGGCCGGGCCTTTCTGGGCGTGGGCGCAGCCGGAGACGGCCGCGGCCAGGACGGCGATGACGAGCAGGCGCTTCATGGGTCCCTCCCTCAGGCCGGGCGGACGATCCGGCCGGCGGTTTCCTTGATGATCTTGAACGCGGCCGCGGCGGTGATGGCCGCGGCGTCGCGCGTCGGATTCAGCTCGACGACATCCAAGCCGACGATCCGGCCCTTGAGCGACTGGATGACCTGGAGGGCCTGACGGGTCGAGAGCCCGCCCGGCTCGTGGTGGGAGACGCCGGGAGCGAAAGCCGGGTCGAGGGCGTCCATGTCGAAGGAGACGTAGACGGGGTTGGCGAAACGGAGATAAAGCGGGTCCTGGATATCCTTCATCTCGACCATGCGCACGCCGTTCTTGAGGGCCAGGGCCCGATGGCCGGCGGTGATGGCCCGGACGCCGACCTGGACGACGTTCGCGGCCAGGCCGTCCTCGAGGATCCGGGCGAACGGGCAGGCGTGCGACAGACGGTCCCCGTAGAGATCCTCGTAGAGGTCCGGATGGGCGTCGAAGTGGAGGATGTCGAGGGGCTTGAACGACCGGGCGAACGCCTTGAGCACGGGATAAGTGATCGAATGGTCGCCACCGATGACGATGGGGGTCGCGCCTTTGGCCAGGATCGCGGCCACGGCCTTTTCGGTCAGGGCGAACGACTTATCGGGGTCACCGGAGGTGTCGATGTCGCCGAGGTCGACGAGCACGGTGTCTTCTTCCAGGTTGACGCCGAGCTCGGTGTACCCGCAATAGCACTTGCCGGTGGAGACGGCCCGGACGGCGGCCGGGCCCCCGGCCGCGCCCCGGAGATAGCTCGATTTCTCGTCGAAGGGGACGCCCAGGATGGCGATCTTGTAGTCGGGATTCTCGGAAAGCGGCTTCGCGGCCCCGCCGAAATCGGACATCGTCGACCTCCTCGCGTCGGTTTCCTCCGATTATACCGGATTCGCCTTCCCCCCCCAATAGCCCACCGCCTTCGATCTTTTTTGGGTTCTTCTCTCATTTCCGGGCTTCCTCTCGCGGCGGCGATGGGTGTTGCCTCGAAGATCCCCGTGGTGGAGGGGGGACCGGCAGGGAGCGGAGTCGTCGAAGCGACCATCAGAAGCATGGCGGAGCGACTCGGAGCCATGCTTCTGGGACATATCTTTATAAATTGCTTTTCTAGGATATTTCGCAGAATCGCGGCTTCGAGTGCTCAGCCCCGATTCTGCCGGGTCGCTCCCAAGAGTCCGCTTCCCGCCGCCGGGGCCGGGGAGCTAGAGGCAATAC
>JADGNU010000064.1 GCA_017883305.1 Candidatus Aminicenantota bacterium
ATGATTTCTGTGGTCCGACCCCATTGCAGGAGACCCCATTGAGGAGACAATCCATGATAACCCCACGCCGTAACGTTCTTTCCGCCGTCCTATTCCTCCTTGCCTCGGCCGGCCTCCTGCTGGCCGCCACCATCATCGCACCTCCCCCGCTCGCAGCCCAACCCTTCGACCAACGGATGTTCGGAGAGATGCGCTGGAGGTCGATCGGCCCCTACCGGGCCGGCCGCACGCGGGCCGTCGCGGGCGTTCCGTCGCAGCCCAACGTCTTCTACATCGGCGTCTGCAACGGCGGCGTGTGGAAGACGACCGACTACGGCCGGGTCTGGCGCCCCATTTTTGACGACCAGCCGACCGGCTCCATCGGGGCGATCGCCGTCGCGCCGTCGAATCCCGACATCGTCTATGTCGCTTCGGGCGAGGGCCTGCAGCGGCCCGACCTCTCCGTCGGCGATGGCATCTACAAGTCGACCGACGCCGGCCGCACCTGGACCCATCTCGGCCTGCGCGACGGCCAGCAGATCCCTCAGATCATCGTCGACCCACGGGACCCCGGTCGCGTCTTCGCCGCGGTCCTCGGCCACCCTTACGGCCCGAACGAAGAACGCGGCATCTACCGCTCGCTCGACGGCGGCAAGAGCTTCGAGCGTGTCCTCTACCTCGACGTCAACACCGGCGGCTCGGAAGTCGCATTCGATCCTTCGAATCCGGCCATCGTCTACGCCGGACTCTGGGAATCCCGACAGGGCCCGTGGGAGAACGCCGCCTGGAGCGGCCCGTCTGGCGGTCTCTACAAGTCGACCGACGGCGGCACGACCTGGCGCAAGCTCGATCTTCCCGAGCCGGTCGTTCAGATCAACCTCGGCATCGCCCCTTCCGACCCGCGCCGCATCTACGCCGCCGTGGCCCTCTCCCGCGGCACGGGCCTCTACCGCTCGGACGACTCCGGCGCAACGTGGACCCGCCTCCAGGACACCCGCCCGGCCGGGCGCATCGGCGGCGGCGACCTCCCGCGCATCGCCATCCATCCGACGGACCCCGACACGCTGTTTGTCGCGGCGACCGTCTCCTGGAAATCGACCGACGGCGGCCGCACCTTCCGCGCCTTCAAGGGCGCCCCCGGCGGCGACGACTATCAGAACATCTGGATCAACCCGATGAATCCCGCGATCCTCCTTTACGCGAGCGACCAGGGCGCCGCCATCACCGTGAACGGCGGCGAGACTTGGAGCTCGTGGTACAACCAGCCGACAGCCCAGCTCTACCACGTCGCGGCCGACAACGGCTTCCCCTACCGCGTCTACAGCGGCCAGCAGGAGAGCGGCTCGGCCGGAGTCCTGAGCCGTGGCGACGACGGCCGGATCACCTTCCGCGACTGGCAGACGGTCGGCGTCGACGAGTACGGCTACGCCGCGCCCGACCCTCTCGACCCGAACATCGTCTACGGCGGCCGCGGCGTCACACGCTGGGACCGGCGCACCGGACAGGTCCAGACCGTCGGGCCCCGAGTCTCACGCGGCGGCGCCGATTGGCGGACCGTGCGCACCCAGCCGGTCGTCTTCTCGCCGGTCGATCCACGGACGCTCTATTTCGCGGCCAACTCCCTCTGGAAGACCCGCGACGGCGGGCAATCATGGACACAGGTCAGCCCCGATCTGACGCGCACGACCTGGGACGTTCCGGCGAGCGTCGGCAAGTACAAGGACGATCCGTCCGCCAAACCCGCCCAGCGCGGCGTCATCTATACCATCGCTCCGTCCTATGTCGACGCCAATGTCATCTGGACGGGCACGGACGACGGCCTTATCCACGTCACGACCGACGGCGGCCTCCATTGGACCGACGTCACCCCGCCCCAGCTCGGACCGTGGGCCAAGGTGTCGGTCATGGACGCCGGGCGTTTCGACGCCAAGACCGCCTATGCCGCGGTCAACACGCTCCGCCTCGATGACATGCGCCCGCACGTCTATCGGACCCACGACGGCGGCAAGACCTGGATCGAGATCGTCGAAGGCCTTCCCGCCGATGCTCCAACGAACGCGGTCCGCGAAGACCCCGCGCGCCGCGGCCTTCTTTTCGCCGCGACCGAACGCGAGGTCTTCGTCTCCTTCGACGACGGCGGCCGCTGGCAATCTCTCCGCCTGAACATGGCCCCGAGCTCGGTGCGCGACATCATCGTCAAGGACGACGACCTGGTCGCGGCCACGCACGGCCGCGGCTTTTGGATCCTGGACGACATCACCCCGCTCCGCCAGCTCGATGCGACAACGACGGCGGCCGCAGCCGGCGCCGTTCTCTTCAAGCCTCAGACGGCGATGCGAGTCCGCTACAGCATGAACACAGACACCCCGCTGCCGCCCGACGAACCCGGCGGTGAGAACCCGCCCGACGGGGCGATCATCGACTATCTCCTCAATACCGACGCCTCCGGACCGGTCACGCTTGAGATCGTCGACGGCGCGGGCCGGGCGATCCGGCGCTATTCGAGCGACGACAAGATCGAACTGCCGACCCCCGAAAGCGCTCCCGTCCCGCTGTATTGGTACCGCAAGCCCCTGACGCTCCAGAGAACGGGCGGGATGCACCGTTTTCTCTGGGACATGCGCTATCAACCGCTCGACGTCGCAGGAGGACGCGGCCGCGGCGGCCTGCCCATGTCGGCCACGCCCTATAACACGGTGCCAGCGCCGAATTCGATCTGGGCGCCTGCCGGGCTCTACAAGGTCAAGCTCGCGGTCGACGGACGGACGTTCGAACAGCCGCTGACGCTGCGGATGGACCCGCGCGTCAAAACGCCCGCGGCGGGTCTGGCCAAGCAGTCCGAGATGTCCCTTGCCCTTTACGACGGGATCCTGGAAGCGCAGAAGACCCTGCAGGAACTGCGCTCCCTGCGGGTGCAGAACAAGAAGGTGCAGGAAGCAACCGTCCAAGAAAAGCGGCCGGCGGATGTTCTGGACGCCCTCGCCGCGTTCGAAAAGGAGGCCGCGGCCCTCGAAGGCGGAGTTGGCGGACCCGGCGGCGCGGGAGGACCGGGTGCCCAAATGGGCGGCCCTATGGGACCTGGCGGACCGGGAGGCACGGGCGCCGCAGGCACTCCGGACACGCTCACGTCGATCGGCAGCTCGCTCAATTCGTTGATGACCACGCTCCAGACGTCTGACACGGCGCCGACGAGCCAGCTTTCGGCGGCGGTCGCCGAGCGCATCAAAACCCTTCAGACCCTGCTAGGAAAATTTCAGGCGCTGAAAGCAAAAGCTCGTTAAGTTGGGGTCGGACCACAGCTATATGTTTATTATCAGCTAGTTAGCTGCTGATTTAGGCGTAAAAATGGCTTAAAACCGGTGTTTTTGTGGTCAAAAATTAAAAAGCCGCTGGATCCGTCGACCCTTCTCGAAGTCTGCAAGCGATCAGAGTGGCGTGCCTGGCTCCGCCGCAACCACAAGACCTCAAAGGGAATCTGGCTCGTCTACCATAAAAAGCATACGGGCCGGCCGCGCGTCGCCTACAACGACGCCGTCGAGGAAGCCCTCGCGTTCGGCTGGATCGACAGCACGGCCAAGAGAATCGACGAAGACCGATACACCCAGCGGTTCACGCCGCGCAGACTCAACAGTCACTATTCTCAGGCGAACCTAGCCCGGCTGCGGGCGATGGCGGCGAAAGACAAGATCATCCCGGAGGTCCTGGCCAAGGTCGAGCCCCTTCTCGTCGAAAAGCCGCTCGTTATTCCACCCGACATCGTTGCCGCGCTCAAGGCGGACCGGGAGACCTGGAAGAACTTCGAGGCTTTCTCCGATTCCTACAAGCGCATCCGCGTCGGCTATATCGATGGCGCCCGCGACCGGCCTGAGGAGTTCGCCAAGCGTTTGCGCAACTTCCTGAAGGTGACCAAAGCAAACCGCATCATCGGCTTCGGCGGCATCCAGAAACACTACTGATTTTTCATTTTCGGCCCCTAAAACACGCGTTTTAAGCCCAAAAAAGGCTGTTTTTTGGGGCTAAGGCATAGATAAATAATCGCATTCCTGTGGTCCGACCCCATTACTCTCCCCATTACTCTACCTTAAAGGGAAGCTTCAGCCGCTTGCATAGAGCCTGGATGGCCAGGCGGCCGGAAAGCGCGTTGCCGAAGAGCGACCCGGCCATGCTCGCCCAGACACCCACGAAATAGAACCGGTCGAGCCCCGGAAGGGTCATGTCCCCGCCGACGCCCTTCAGCCCGGACCAGATAGAGACCTTCTTCGTCGGCATATTGGCGAAGCCGTGGGTGCCGCCCATGTAGCGCTCCCAGGTCAGCTGCGTCGGGACATCGACCGTCTCGACCTGGGCCCGAAGCCCCGGGAAGTGACGCTCGAGGACGTCGATCGTCCGATCGGCGGCCTTGGCCTTTTCCGCCTCGTACCCGGCACGGTCCCCCGCGAGCCGCTTCCAGAACGAGTAGTCCGAGAAAAGCTCGGCCTTGATGACACCCTTGCCAGCCGGGGCCATCGTCTTGTCGAAGCCGAAGATCTGCATCTCCAGACTTTCGCAGCGATGGCCCGCGATCTCGACCGGGTCGTCGAGGAGCATGATGAGCGCCGAAGGTTCGGCCGCGAGGTCCCGTTTGACTCCGAGGTACACGTGGACCGACCAGGCCGTGGTGTCGGGCGGCTCCGCACAGGCCTTGCGGACCTTGTCGTCGACAAAGCGGCCCTCGAGCATCTCCATGATCGTCTTGCGGCCGTCCGCATCCGAAATGACGATGTCGGCGCGGTGCTCGCTCCCGTCGGCGAGCTTGACCCCGACGGCCCGGCCGTTCTCGACCAGGATCCTCTCGACCTTGCTGTTGTAGGCGATCTCCCCGCCGAGCGCCTTGTAGCGCTTTTCGATCGATAGGGCGAAGCGCAAGGCTCCCCCGACCGGCCATTGGATAAGGCCGTTGACGCCATAGCCGTGCCGGACGAGATGGATGAAGAGCGGCACCGAGGGCGCCGAATAGACCAAGAGCGGAAAGGCCCGCCGCAGGAAGGGGTCCTTAAACCGCTTGCCAAACTTCTCCATGGACGGCATCATCCACGTGAGGCGCACGGCCATCGAGACGAGGGCCTTGGTCCTTTCGGCCGTCGTGCCGAGCATCACGTCGCCCAGGAGATCGTTGCCGACGAACGCGCGGCAGCCCCGGATGTACGCATCGATCGCCGCTGCGTCCCCGGGCGCTAGGTCCTTGAGGTGACTCTCGAGCTTCTCGAGGTCGTAGTAATCCCGGAAAAGCCGCCCATCCGGAGATGCGATGCTCGTGCATTCCACGGTCTTGACCATCTCGCGCGGCATGGCGCCCAGCTCCCGCCATAGGTCGTAGATCCTCGACCCGGGCGCGCAGCCGAAAAGGTGATGGATGCAGCCGTCGAAAGTGAACCCCTCTCTTTTCCAGGAGCAGCACTGCCCTCCGGGCAGGCTATGCGCCTCGAAGATCTTCGTTTCAAAGCCGTTCATCCGGCCGTAGATGCCTGCGGCCAGTCCCCCCATCCCCGCTCCGATGATGATGATCGAACCTGCCATGTTTGCCTCCCTGCAGATTGGGATCGTGCTTTTTTCCATTATACAGACGCGAGCCGGGGAGGCAATCAGAATCGTCGCTGAGATTATGGTGCGGCGCGGAGCGTCTTATAATCCGGGTCGTCGATGCGACATTTGCATCCCCTTGTCGTTTCGGAGAGAATGCCCAGGTGACAAAAAAGACCGTACCGGCCCCTGCGCCGCCCGCCTCGAAGATCGAGATCAACCCCGGCTTCCGGCGCGCCCTCGACATCATGGAGGGGACGTCGCACCACGTGTTTATAACCGGCAAGGCCGGGACCGGGAAATCGACCCTGCTCGAGCTCTGGCGCGGCCAGACGCTCAAGCGCATCGCCGTCCTGGCCCCGACCGGCGTTGCCGCGCTCAACGTCCGCGGCCAGACGATCCATTCGTTCTTCGGCTTCAAGCCCGACGTCACACCCGAAGCCGTCCGCAAGCTCGGCAAGGGCCACGGCGCGGCCGCCGACCGCATCTCCCTCTACCGCAACCTCGACGCCATCGTCATCGACGAGGTGTCGATGGTCCGGGCCGACCTCATGGACTGCGTCGAGAAATTTCTCCGGCTTAACGGTCCCCGTCCGAAGGAGCGCTTCGGCGGCCTGCAGATGATCTTCATCGGCGATCTCTATCAGCTGCCGCCCGTGGTCACCGGCCAGGAGCGGGGCCTCTTCGCCCCGGATCCGTCATCGCTGCGCCGCGGCTTCGGCCCGCGCGACGACCCCGACCCCGCCGCCCTCTCCGCCGCCCGCTACGAATCGCCCTACTTCTTCTCCGCCCGCATCTTCGACGAGCCGGACTTCTCGATGGATTTTGTCGAGCTCGAGAAGGTCTACCGGCAGAGCGACGACGCGTTCATAGGGCTCCTCAATGCCATCCGCAACCGCTCGATCGACGACGCCCAGATCGACCTTCTCAACAGCCGCCTCGACCCCGGGTTCAGCCCGCCCGACGGCGAGTTCTACATCACGCTCACGAGCACGAACGACCTGGCCGCCGCCAGGAACCGCGAGAAGCTCTCTTCACTCCCCGGCCGCGCCCGCCGCTACGAGGGCTTCATCGAGGGCGAGTTCGAGCGCCGCTCGCTCCCGACCGAAGAGGCCCTCGAGCTCAAACGCGGCGCCCAGGTCATGCTCCTCACGAACGACCGCAAGGGCCGCTTCGTCAACGGCACGATCGGCCGCGTGGCCAAGATCACCAGGTCTTCGGACAGAGACGGCGACGATATCATTACGGTCGAGCTCCCCGATGGCGACGAGGTCGACCTCTCCCCCAATACCTGGGAGCTTTTCCGCTTCCAGTATGACGCCAAGGCCGACCGCATCGATTCGGAGTCCGTCGGCTCGTTCACGCAATACCCTCTGCGGCTGGCCTGGGCTGTGACCATCCACAAAAGCCAGGGCAAGACCTTCGACCGCGTCGTCGTCGACATCGGGCGCGGAGCCTTCGCCCACGGCCAAGTCTACGTCGCCCTCAGCCGCTGCACGTCGTTCGGGGGCCTCGTCCTGAGAACGCCTATCCGCAAGGGCCATATCTGGATGGACTGGCGCATCGTCCGCTTTCTGACCCGATTCCAGTACAAGAAGGCCGAGGAGGCCCTGCCCCTCGCCGACAAGCGCGCCATTCTGCTCGAGGCCATCCGCGACGGCCGCGAGCTCGAGATCGTCTACCTCAAGCCCGACGACACGAAGTCACGCCGCCGCATCCGCCCGGAATCCGTCGAGATGATGGAGTACCACGGCAAGCGCTTCGAGGGCCTGCGCGCCTACTGCCACAAGCGCGGCGAGTGCCGCACCTTCCGCCTCGACCGCATCCTCGAGATCGCTTAAATCGGGGACACAATACCTATTCCCCAATTTCCAGTTCGGGGAAGATCCCGAAAAAAAGGGGAATAGGTATTGTGTCCCCCATTTTCGATCGTCAGCGCCGATATAATTATCTAACTTTTACCAGCGCCGCGGCCTTCAGCGTCACCGGACCGATGAGGCCCGATTCGACCGGGGCCTCGCCCTTCTTCCACAGGCGCCAAGTCGTGAACGTGAACCGTCCCGTCGGGCTCGGCTTCCCTTCCTGGACCCACTGCGGCCAGGACTTGAGCGTGCCGTCGGGATTGCGGTCGCTGTCCTCGGGGAGATCCTCGTCACCGATCATCCGGTTGATCCAGAGGTTGGTGACGCCGATCTCGAGCGCGTTGTCGCCGGCCTTGAGCGCCTCCGTGACATCCAGACGATAAGGCGTTCTCCACAGGAGGCCGAGGTCCTTGCCGTTGAGCTTCACCGACGCCATAACCTGGACTCTGCCGAGATCGAGGTAGATCCGCCTCCCCTTGCCGAGCACCTCACGCGGCACGTTTACGGTCTTCGTGTAGGTCGCCGTCCCCGAGAAATACTTGATGCCGGGATCGGCGAGGTCGCTCCACGAGATGAGCTTGTCGAATTCCACACTGTCCGGAGCGCCCCATTTCGGCGGAAAGCGCACCTCCCAAGGCCCGACGACCTCGAGCGACGCAACTGGCGCGCCGATGTGCGCAGCCAGAACGCGTCCGGCGGCCGTCTTTAGCTCGACCGCGCCCGCCTCCGTCGCTTCGACCGACAGGCCGCCCTTGTCGTCCATCAGGACCTTCACCGCGGGCTCCTGGCCCGGGGCGATCGGGAAGCTGATCGTATCGGGGTCCTTCCCGATCACGTTGTAGGTCACCCCGCTGATCGTGTATTCCGCGTCGAGCGTCTTCACGACGTTATAGGCCGGATCGTCCCCCGCGGCCAGGCGCGACACAACGAACGACGACTCGCCGCCGTCCAGGATGGCCTGGAGCTTGGCTGCAACGTCGCGTGTGCGGGCCGGGTCGCCGGGCACCCCGTACACGGCCTTGACGATACGGATAACGAATTCGGGCGCCGGCGCCGGGATGGCCGGTTTTCCGTCGACCGTCACGCCTATGACCGGGTCGACATCTTGGGCGTTTTTCCGGAAGACGACGAACACCGACCCGCTCGGCTCGAACGAGATCGCGATGCGCGTCGTGCCCCCCGTCTGCTCGTAGACCGCCACGGGCTCGATCTCGCCTGTCTCCGGCTTCCAGAACGCAGGCCGCAACCCCGCCACACGGAACGAGCACGTCGCCACTCTCGGCTGGGGGCTGTTACTCGCGACGAAATAGACCTCCGCCCCGTCCACGCTCCGGTGGATCCAGCGGACATAGGACGGCGCGTCGAAGTCCTTCCCGACGCCCGCCCCCGCGAGGACCTCATCGACCGGTTTCCCCGAGATGACTTTCCCGCTCCCCCAGAGCTCCCCGGCCAGCCGCTCGACCTCCGCATCGCAATTCGGATAGTCGGTTAAGCCGGGCGCCTTCGTCGGACGCGTCGGCCCGATGATCGTGGCCCCTGCCGCGGCCAGCTCGCTCACCTTCTTCAGCAGTGCCGGCGTCATCCTCGTCGTTTCGGGCAGGACGAGCACGCGATAGCTCATGCCGCCCTCGAGCACGATGCGCCCGTCCTTGACCGACGTCCTTTTCAGCAGCGCTTCGGCCGAGCAATCGTCGTAATCGTAGCCGTTGCGCTGGTGCCACTTGTATTCCTGCGGCGAGGCCTCCGGCTGGAGATAGAGGATGTCCGCCGCGAATGTCCCCTGCCTCAGCATGTACTGGCAGCGCGCCAGGTACTCGTGCCACGGCCCAGCCAGCTCCCACCAGGTGTTCGTCCGCTCATAGTGCAGGCCCCACGGCCCCATGGTCATGCCCGGACGGTAATCGATCCAGGGCTGCATGGCGTAGCGATGGAAGACGAACCGGCTGACGCCTTCGCAAAAGGCCCGGTCGCCCAGGGCCTTGATCGACCCCGGATGCTGCTGCCAGCGCTCCTTATCGTTGGCCGTGAACGATTCGGCGCCCAGGATGGGGCGGCCGTAGATGTGGGTCGACGAGGCCATCATCTTCAGTGTCTCCCACGCGCCGCCGCCGATCCAGAACTCGCCCATGGGCTCGTCGGCTCTCCCGCCGTAGGTCACATCGTCGCACGGCCCCCCATAGGCCTCGATCGAAAGCCGCAGTCCGTTCTTGTGCGCCAACTCAGCCATGTGCCCGGCGTAGTTCTCGACCACGAGCTCGCTCGCCGTCTGCCTCAGATCCCAGAGGAACCGCTCCGAGATCTCGAGAGTGTTCACGACTCGGCCCGTGACCGCGGGAAGGAACATGAGCGGGTCGTAGCCGCGCCGTTTCCGGAACTCTTCGCGCATCCGCGACGACCAATTCTGGGCGCCGTTCTCCCAGCTGTCGATATGCGTCGTCACCAGCGTCTTGCCGGCCGCGGGGCCCACGTCGGCGACGAGCTTGCCCATCATGCCCGCGAACTGGGCCTCGATGCCCTCCGGGCTCAGCTTGTCGCACTCGAGGCCCTTGCCGCTCGCCGGAGCGGGGGCGTTCTCGACTCCCGTGCTGGTGTGCCCGAAACGCAAGACGGTCCATTTCCCGGCCGGCACGTCCCACGTGAGGCGCCCGTCAGCGCTCATCTGCGCCGTGAGGTCGACGATGCCCGCCCTGTCGATCGTCATCGCCGGCGGAATCTCCGTTTCGGCCGCAGGGGCCACGTCCCCGCGTTCATAGAGCGCCTTGGTTTTGATGTTGGCAATGCGGTAATCGCCCTTGGGGGTTGGGAAGGCCAAGATGGCGATATCCCGGTAAAAATCGCGCACGGCCTCGGGCCGCGGCAGCGTCGCCGCGAAATGCGCCGGCCCCGTGAGCCCGGCCTCGCTCCAGACAATCTTCTGCATCGACTGTTCCGGAGTGATCCAGGGCCCGCCGCTCCCGTTCCAGCCGGCGTCGTCGTTCATGTTGATCTCGAGCCCGAGCCGTCCCGCCTCGGCGACGGCGAACTTGAACAGCCCCCGCCACTCGTCCCCCATGAACGCAGCCTTGCCGACCGGCACGCCCTGGTCGACCTCCATGATCAGGACGCCGCCGATGCCGACGCGCTTCATGGCCTCGAGGTCGGCCATGATCCCCTCGCGGGTGATGTTGCTGTTCAGCCAGAACCAGTAGACCCAGGGCCGGGCCGAGTCCGGCGGTTTGACGAATTCCGCCCTCAACTCGTCCACTTTCTTCGGGGCGCACCCCGCCACACAGAGCGCCAGCACGACCAGCGCGACCAGAACGACCACAAGCCGCTTGTTCATGGATTCCCTCCTCGGTCCAGGGGTCCGACTAGATGCCGGCAGTATAAAAGAAATGGGGGACACAATACCAATTCCCCTTTTTCGCAGGGCGATCTCAATAATGATAGCGGGCTTGAAGGAAGCGGGACGCCCCAAGTTCCCAGAATCGATCCCGGGAAATTGGGGAATTGGTATTGTGTCCCCCATTTGAAAAGAGGGACCCGTGCCCAACTCGATCGGTTAGCCTGTCTTCGCGCTCCTCGGAGCGAAGACCTGAGCCAATTCTTCTTTACTCACCTTTATCCTCCTTAGCGTTTGAATGCTTGACTTCGACGGCGAACCGGCGCAGCGCGGCCTGAACCGCTTTGGTGCGCCACGGGCTGGCGCCGGTCCTGAGCATGACCCGGACGTCCGGGGCGACCGCATACGAGCGCCAGATCTCGGGTTCGGGCAGCGCGGGAGCGGCCAATGCCGCGAGCTGATGCTCCTGCGCCAAGAGATGGCGCTGGCTCTCGTCCAACGTCCCGTCCTTCTCGAACCAGAGCATCTTCCGGGTGTCGGGCTCAACCAGCATCTGGACAGGCCTATCCGGAACGCGTCCGCCCCCCGTGAACAGGGCGTGCGCGATCTCCGCCAGCATCATGCCTTGAGCCTGCATCGCGCGGATGAGCTCGAGCCGTTCCTTGTGCTTTATACCGTAGGCCGCGCCCCGGCCTCCCCTGAGCGGCGGGTCGACCAGCCCCCGGGAGATATAGAACCGGATCGTCCGCTCCGGAACGCCGGCCTCCGCGGCCAGCTCCCTGAGGGTCCATTCCTTGATCTTTTCAACGCTCATTTTCGTCTCCTGTTGGTTTCCACGCCTCAGGATTCATTACATTAGTCGTCAGTGTCAAGTAGTGTATGCAAAATATGCCGTGGTTGACACCAACGTCTTCGTTTCCTCGTTCTTCGGCGGGAATCCCGGGGACACAATACCCTGTCCCCGATTTGGTTCGATCAGCTA
>JADGNU010000065.1 GCA_017883305.1 Candidatus Aminicenantota bacterium
AAGGTCGGGGCAGTCTATGGGCCCCTCGGCGCGGTCTATTTTCGGTCCCATCATCCTTGGCTCCGGGAGTTCGTCGGTCAACTCGTTACGGGGCTTTTCCCTAACCCTGCAATGACAGTCGAGGCCCCGCCCACTCTCGACGTGGCCTTGAGAAGGACGGCCGGCGGCCGGCTCTCGGTCCACCTCCTCAACACGGCCGGGATGCCCCTTCCCGACCGCTATGGCTTCACGGACTTCATCCCGCCGCTCGAAAACATCACCCTGACCATAAGGACGGAGAAGAGTCCGGGGTCCGTGGCCTGGATCCCAGATGGCGGCCGGCTCGAATGGTCTTGGGCGGACGGCCGTCTAAAGGTGACCATCCCCAAGCTCGCGATCCACGGCATCATCGTCTGGGAATGAGAGCGGGCGATGCGGGCTAGTCCAGCCCGGCGACCAGGTACTTCGAGTCCTTGGATTTCGTGACCCAGAACTCGGTGACGAAGGCCGGATCGGCGAAGCTTTGGAAGAAATCCTTGTGCCAGGGATACGCTTTCCCCCCGCGGTTGCTCCGGACCTCCATGCTGATCTCATATCCCGAGGCGCGGGACGCGTCGCCGGGCTTGAAATGGATCTTCGTGTCGAATCCGTAGAAAAGGAGCTCGCACGGTTCGTCCGGATTCATCCGCCGGAGGAACCAGGCGCATTCGCCCGGCCCCAGCCCCTTGCCATCGGAACCCGCCGCCTTGGGGCCCCGTTTGAATTTGAAATGCGCGTAGACGACGACGCCCCCCTCGGAGCGCCGGATCGTGGAGATGGTGATGGGAACGGCGCCGCCGCGAACCTTGAGCGGATAAAGAACGGGCGCCTTCTCCTGCGGCTGAGCCTTTCCTTCGAAACCGAGGCTATCGTGCAAACGATCGGCGAGAGCCCTGGCAATGGCCTCCTCATCTTGCTGCGGGGCGCCCCGGCCCGCCGGCAGGGATGCCACCAAGAGCGCTCCGGCGAAACTCAGGATCATGAAGGCCGCCGCGGCCAAGGTCTTCGACCTTCTCATGCGCCCCTCCTTTTCTTGGTCTTCGGAGAGGAAGATAAATCGCGGCCCGAAGAGATGTCAAGTCGAAGCGGGCCGGCACACGGCCGCCCGTCCTTGACGGCCCGCGGCGGTTCTTCTATCATCCTCGGGGTCGCGCGACCGCGCGAGACGCCTGGATCCGACAAGGAGGCCGCATGGCCATCAAGGCGAAGCTGACCACCTTCGACGCGACGATGATCGTCGTCAGCCTGATCATCGGCATCGGCATCTTTAGGACTCCGGCCATGGTCGCCGCCGCGGCCAAGACGCCGACGCTCTTCTACGCCGCCTGGGCCCTCGGCGGCCTGGTCAGCTTCATCGGCGCCCTGACCTTCGCCGAGATCGGCGGCCGCTTCGCCAAGCCCGGCAGCTACTACAAGGTCGTCGCCGAGAATTACGGCTCCGGCCTGGCCTTCATGCTCAACTGGACCAACGTCGTCATCCTCAACGGGGCCGGGGCCGCCGGAGTGGCCCTGATCGGGGCGGAATACCTGACGCCCATCGTCTTTCCCGGCGCGGCCCCCTCGACCGCGACCGTCCAGATCACGGCCGTCGTCCTCATCCTCGGCCTCCTGGCCATCAATTACGTCGGCATCAAGACGGGCGCCTGGGCCCAGAACGTCCTGAGCGTTCTCAAGGTCGTCATGATCGCCGTCCTCGCTGCGGCCGCATTCCTGTCCAAGAAGGTCCCCGAAGGTCCGGCCGCGCTGCCCCTTGACAGGCCCTGGTTCTTCGCCCTCGGTGTCGCCTTCATCTACGTCTTCTACGCTTACGGCGGCTACCAGAACACGATCAACTTCGGGGCCGATGTCCACGACGCCCGCCGCAACGTCCCCCGGGCGGTCTTCTTCGGCATCCTCATCGTCCTCGCCTGCTACCTGACCATCAACGCGGCCTACGTCAAGGTCCTCGGCGTCCCCGGCATCGCCGGAGCCAAGCTCGTCGCCGCGGAGACGGCCCGGGTCACTATGGGCGAGACCGGCAAGCTCGTCGTCTCCCTGGCCATCTTTCTCTCGGCCATGGGCTTCCTCAACGTCACCCTGATGCAGATCCCCCGGGTCTACTACTCGATGGCCGAAGACCGGACGCTGCCGGCCATCTTCCGGAAGGTCAATCCGAAGACCCAGACCCAGGAGTTCGGCCTGCTCTTCCTCGGCGCGATCATCCTCGTCTCGATCTTCCTCCTGCAGAAGTTCGAGAACATCGTCAACTACGTCATGTTCCTCGACACGATCACCCTGGCCGTCGTCTCGTCGTCGCTCTTCTTCCTGCGGCGCAAGGCCCGAGCCTCCGGCGAGGCCTACACGGGTTATCGGATCCCCCTCTATCCCGTCCTGCCGGCCGTCTTCGTCGTCTTCATGCTGGCCATCGCCGCGAACGTCCTGGCGACCCAGACGCGCGAGGCCCTCTATGGCGCGATCTTCTTCGCCGTCGGCTTCCCGGTCTTCCTGCTGATGCGCCGGGTCAGCCGCAGGCCGCCGGACGAGCCGTCCGTCAGCGAGTGAGGGAACCGGGGGACACCCCGTTCCCTGCGCCGCGGACGTGCTAAAATAGAAGATGTCAGGAGGGTGCCATGGACAAGACCCGCAAGATCAAGAAGGTCCTCATCAGTCAACCCACGCTCGAGGGAGCCGGCGTCCACCTCCGCCGCGGCTTCGGCTTCCGCGAAGTGCCGATATTCGACCCTTTCCTCATGTTCGATGACTTCCGCCAGGACGACCCGGCGAAATACCTGCCCGGCTTCCCCTGGCACCCCCACCGCGGCATCGAGACGATCACCTATATGATCCGCGGCACGGCCGAGCACGGCGACAGCATGGGCAACAGCGGCGTCATCGGCCCCGGTGATGTCCAGTGGATGACGGCCGGCAGCGGCATCATCCACCAGGAAATGCCCAAAGGCGCGAAGGACGGCCGCATGGGCGGCTTCCAGCTCTGGGCCAATCTGCCGGCGTCCCAGAAGATGATGGACCCGCGCTATCGGGACGTGAAGAAGGCGGACATCCCCGAGGTCGACCTGCCCGGCGGCGTCACCGCCCGCATCATCTCCGGCACGGTCGGGAAGACGCGTGGCCCGGTCCGGGATATCGTCACCGACCCCGAGTACATCGACGTCTCGATCCCGCGGCAGGCCGAGTTCGTCCATCCGACCAAGCCCGGCCACACCGTTGTCGCCTATGTCCTCGAAGGCGAGGGCTGCTTTGCGGCCGAGGCCCTCGCTTCGTCTTACGACGTCGAGCCGGCCAGCTATTTCGATCTCGAGAGGAGGCCGGTCCAGGGGGACCACGCCATCATCCTCTACGGCGACGGCAGCCGGATCCGGGTGACGACAACCGACTCCCCGGTCCGTTTTCTCCTCATGTCCGGCCTCCCCCTCGGCGAGCCCGTGGCCTGGCAGGGACCGATCGTCATGAACACGCAGGAGGAGCTGCGCACGGCCTTCCGCGAGTATCGCGCCGGGACGTTCGTCAAGCACGCCTGAGCTCGATCCCGTCCGGTTCCCGATTTGTTGCAAACCCGCAGCGAAATCGGTAATCTTGGGGGACCAAGGAGGCTCCCATGACGATGACCGGCCGCGAGCGCCTGGACGCCGCCCTCGCCCATCGACAACCCGACCGCATCCCCGTCGACTTCAACGGCACGGCCGTCACCGGCATGCATGTCAAGTGCGTCATCGGCCTCCGCGAGCACTACGGCCTGGACAGGCGCCTGGTCAAGGTCCACGAACCCTACCAGATGCTGGGCTGGATCGACGACGACCTCCAAACCGTCCTCGGCATCGACGTCGAGGGCGTGTACGGGCCGGACACGATGTTCGGCTACCGTAACGAGAACTGGACCCCCTGGCGCATGGACGACGGGACCGAGGTCCTCATGTCCGGGAATTTCAAGACGACGAAGGACGATAACGACGACACGCTCGTCTATCCCGGGGGCGATCGCTCGGCCCCGCCCTCCGGACGGCTGCCCAAGAACGGCTTCTTCTTCGACACGATCATCCGCCAGGAGCCCGTCGACGACGCCACCCTCGACCCCGAGGACAATCTCCAGGAGTTCGGGCCCCTGCCCGAAGCGACCCTCGACCACTTCGAGACTGAGAGCCGCAGGGCCGGGGCGACCGGAAGAGGGATCATCGCCAGCTTCGGCGGCACCGCCCTCGGCGACATCGCCCTCGTCCCCGCCCCCGGTCTCAAGCACCCGAAGGGCATCCGGGACGTCGAGGAGTGGTACGTCTCGACCCTGACCCGCCGCCCCTACGTCCACAACGTCTTCGAGCGCCAGACCGAGATCGCCCTCGGCAACCTCGCGCGCCTCCACGAACGAGTCGGCGACCAGGTCCAGGCCGCGTTCATCTGCGGCACGGACTTCGGGACGCAGCAATCGACCTTCTGCTCAGTGGCGGCCTTCCGCGAGCTCTACCTCCCTTACTATAGGCGCATCAACGACTGGATCCACGGCCACACCAACTGGAGATCGTTCAAGCACTCCTGCGGCGCCGTCCGCAGCCTCATCCCGGCCTTCATCGAGAGCGGCTTCGACATCCTCAACCCGGTCCAGGTCTCGGCCGCCGGCATGGACGCCCTGAGGCTCAAGGAGGAGTTCGGCCGGGACATCGTCTTCTGGGGAGGGGGCGTCGACACGCAGAAGACCCTGGCCTTCGGCACCCCTGAGGCCGTCCGGGACGAGGTCCTCGAACGCTGCCGGATCTTCAGCCCCGGCGGCGGCTTCGTCTTCAACGCCGTCCATAATATCCAGGCCAACGTGCCCGTCGCCAACATCGTGGCCATGTTCGAGGCCGTGCGGGAATTTAACGGCCGGGACTAGCGGATGATTTCGTCCCGGGAGAGTGGAGTTTCGCAAGAGGGGGACAGGTTCGGAATTCTCTGGAATTCCGTACGTGTCCCCGTTTTGAGGTCCTCATGAAGAAAGCCGGCCTCTACGTCATCGCCATCACTCTCGTGGCGGCCATCGGCGGGCTGATCTTCGGGTTCGACACGGCCATCGTCGCCGGCGCGACCCGCTACATGAAGGAGCAGTTCTCGCTCAACTCCCTCCAGGAAGGCTGGGCGGTGAGCGTCGTCCTCATCGGCTGCATGTTCGGGGCCGGACTGGCCGGGCCGATCAGCGACCGGATCGGCCGGCGGCGGCTGATGCTCGTCTCGGCAGTCCTCTTTTTCGTCTCGGCCGTCGGCTGCGCCCTGCCGCGGACGATCACCGCCTTCGTCATCTTCCGGTTCATCGGCGGCCTGGGCATCGGCTCCGCGGCCGTCCTCTCGCCGCTCTACATCGCCGAGGTCGCGCCGGCCCGCGTGCGGGGCGCCCTCGTCTCGGTCAACCAGCTGGCCATCGTCACCGGCATCCTCCTGGCCTATTTCGTCAACTGGATGTTCGCCGGCGTCGGCCCCTCGAATTGGCGCTGGATGTTCGGCCTGGGGGCTGTCCCCTCGATCTTCTTCTTCCTGCTGCTCCTGCGCGTCCCGGAGAGCCCGCGCTGGCTGGTCAAGAACGGCCGCGAGGACGAGGCCCGGACCGTCCTCACCCGGGCCGACACCGCCGAGGCCGCGGCCGTCGGGATCCGCGAGATCAAGGACACCCTGGCCCTCGAGGAGGGCTCCTTCCGCGAGCTCTTCAGCCCCGCCTTCCGCCGGCCGCTCCTCATCGCCATCGTGCTGGCGATCTTCCAGCAGATCACGGGCATCAATGCCATCCTCTATTACGCCCCCCGCATCTTCGAGGGCGCCGGCTTCGCCCGGATGTCGGCCATCGGCCAATCGACGATCGTCGGCCTGGTCAACATGCTCTTCACGGTCGTGGCCATCGTCCTCGCCGACAAGGTCGGACGGCGTCCGCTCCTGCTCGTCGCCACGGGCGGCATGGGCGTCTCGCTCGTTCTTCTCGGGGCCGCGTTCAAGTTCCCGTTCCTGCCGGCCTCGGCCCTGCTCTTCATCATCCTGCTCTACATCGCCTTCTTCGCCTCGGCCATGGGGCCGCTCGTCTGGGTGGTCATGGCCGAGATCTTCCCCATCAAGGTCCGCGGGAGCGCCATGGGCCTGGCCACCCTCATCCTCTGGTTCGCCGACTTCCTCGTCACCCTGACTTTCCCGATCATCTCCGACCGGTTCCACCCGGCGACGGCCTTCTGGATTTATGCCGCGATGTGCGGCCTGGACCTTGTGTTCATGTGGTTCTACCTGCCCGAAACCAAGGGCCGGACCCTCGAAGAGATCGAGCGCGGCTGGCTGAAGTCGGCCTGAGGCCGGCGCGACAGGTTATTTGGCGGCGCGAGCGTCGGCGAGCTTGCGGACGGCGATATCGAGCTCTTCGACGAGGATCCCGGACACGACCGTCGGCAGGAATTGGGACTTGCGGCCGGCGAGCGGAAGCCGCTTATCGAACGAGTGTTGGGCGAGGACAGCGCCGGACTTGAAGTCGATGAACTCGAGGTCCATGGCCAGCCGGCCGAACCAGACGGTCGGATTGTCGATCTCCTCGATGAGCCGGATGTTCGAGCGCAGGGCGATGACCGGGTCACCCAGGAGGACGTCGAGCGTGATCCGCGAAAAGCCCTCTTTCCGCACGAGGTAATCTCTCATCGCCTCCCGGACGAGACCATCGGGTTTGCTGGCCCAGAATACAGACGAATAGTACTTGATCTCGTAGGGAGAGACGCGATAGATGACCCGGAAATCGTCGTAGAGGGGGTCGATGCGGACGGGCTCGACATAGAGGGCCTGACCGATCTTGGGATGGAACTCCGCGCCCGTGTCCATGGCCACGATCTGGAAGTACCTCTTGCTCGGCGTTGAGAAGCAGCCGGCGAGAAGGAGGACCGCTGCGAGGGGGAGGGCCAGTTTCCTCATCATTTTTTATCCTTTCGTGTCCTCAGGATAGCCGTCGGCTCGTCTGCGATCTCGCGCGAGAACCGGGCCAGGTTCTCGATGGCGGCGCCGAGGCTGCTGAACGTCCGGGTCAGCTCCGACTGTTGCACGAGGAGGACGCTTTCGACCTTCTTCATGCTGACAGACGCCGTGGCGAGGAAGTCGCGGACGTCTTTGATGACCAGACCCATCTCTTCGGCCGAGAAGCGCTGAGAGATGTTGCCTAAGGTCTGCTGGGAGTTCGCCTCGACCGTCTTGATGAGGCGGTCGAGGTCCTCCGTCATGGGCACGAATTTCTCCGTCGCCCGGGCGAATTCGACCGAGGCCTTCTCGAAGCTGGCCAGGGTGTTGTCGAGGGACGACCGGCGGGATTCGAGGACCCCGGAGAGCGCCGCCGAGCTCTTCTCGGCGTTCTCCAGGAAGGCCGAGATCCGGGCGATGTTCTCCGGAGCCAGCAGCTCGGTGATCCGCTTGGCCGTCGTCTCGACATTGTTGATGATGTCGTCGGCGCGTTCCCCGAGGCCCGGCGCCGTGGAGATCTCCCCGTAGGCCTTGAGATCCGGTGAGCCGAACGTCCCGCCGCTGATCTCGATGAACTTCTGCCCCGTCAGGCCGGCGTAGACGAGGGTGGCCCGCATGTCGGTCTTCATGGTCAGCCCCGGCCGGATCTTGACATCGACGTTGACGCAATCCAGGTCCGTGGAACTCACCTTGATCCCGACGACCCGGCCGATCTCGACGCCCCGGTACTTCACGAGCGAGCCGATGAGGAGGCCGTGGACGGAGATGTTGCGGAACTTGATCGTATAAACCGAGCCGGGGTCACGGAGCTTGGGCAGGATGAAGAACCCCGCCACGGCTACGAAGATGACCGTCGCCAGGGACAGAAAGATCCCCAGCCGGGTTTTTTGCTCATGCGTCATCATGATGGACCTTCCTCATGAAGAATGTCCGGACAAAATCGTCGTCCGTGCGGGCCAGGTCAGCGTACGCTCCCGAAAATCGAAGCCCCCCGTCGTTGAGCAACAGGACCCGGTCGGCCACCCTCTCGATCGACCGCAGCTCGTGGGTGACGACGACGAGGGTCATGGTGTTGCGCTCCCTGAGGCTGAGAAGGAGGTCGTCAAGCCGCTGCGACGTGATCGGATCGAGGCCTGAAGAGGGCTCGTCGCAGAAGACGACGTCCGGGTCGAGGACGAGGGCCCGGGCCAGGGCCCCCCTCTTGCGCATGCCGCCCGAGAGCTCGGAAGGGAACTTCTCGGCGCTGTCGGCCATCTCGACCTGGGCCAGGCCGGCGTGGACCATGTCGCCGACGACCCCCTCGGGCAGCTCCGGGTAGTGCATGCGGATGGGCAAGGCCACATTCTCGTAGAGGTTCAGCCCGTTGAGCAGGGCCCCGTCCTGGTAGAGGACTCCAATCTTGGCGTAGAGGCGGCTGAGCGAGGCCTCGGAGCGGTAGTCCACGGGACTGCCGGCGAAGTCGAATCCCCCGCCGAGGGGAGGCAGGAGGCCGGCCAGCGTCTTGAGCAGGGTCGATTTTCCCGAGCCGCTGATCCCGACGATGGCCGTGATGAGGCCCTCGGGGATCGAGAACGCGAGATTGCAAAGGACCTCGGCACGGCCATAGCCGACAGTCAGGTCGCTGGCGGTGATGATATCCATGGTCAATAGATCACAAAGGCGAAAATGCAGTCGATGATGATGATCATGGTGACCGACAGGACCACCGATTCCGTCGTCGCCCGGCCGACCTCCTCGGCGCTGCGGCCGACCGTCAACCCCTTGAAACCGGCGCCGACGACGACGGCCCAGCCGAAGACGACGGTCTTGACGAGGCCCCAAAGGAAATCTGTCCAGCCGACGGTGGTGACCATTTCGGTGATAAAAGCCGACGGGAGCATATCGAACTTGACCCGGGCGACGACGATGCCGCCGAAAATGCCGGCGACGTCGGCCATGGCCACGAGGAGAGGCACGACGAGGGTGATGGCGATGAGCCGGGGGACCATGAGGAACTTTTCCGGGACGACACCCATGGTCCGCAGGGCGTCGACCTCGTCGAGGACGGTCATGCTGGCCAGCTCCGCGGTGACCGCGGCGCCGACCTTGCCGGCGAGGATGACACCGGTCATCAGCGGGACGAGCTCCCGGAGCATGGCATAGCCGATGAGGTCGGCGATGTAGATATCGGCGCCGTAGAGCTGGAGCTGTTCGACCGAGGTGATCGAGATCGTCACGCCGACGAGGAAGAGGAGCAGACAGACGATGGGGAAGGACTTGTAGCCCATGAAGAACATCTGGTTCCAAGTCTCGCCCGGATAGACTCCTTTCCGCCTTTTGAGATACCGCCCGATGTGATAGACCTCGTCGCCGAACATGGACAGGAACTGTCCCAGCACTTTGACGCGGGCGAGAAAGCGGTCGGCCAGGGTCTGCAGGAAGCGGCTGCGACGGCTTCCGGTCGGCGGCGCGGCCGCGACCTCGGGCCAGCAGGCTTCCGGCCGGCGGGCAAAGCCCGCCTCGGCCCGGGCCAGCGCTTCGGGGATGTTGACGGCAACGGCCCCGGGCTGGCACTCGGAAAGGTGGCCTAGGAAAGCCAGCGTCGAGCTGTCGAACTCCTCGACCTCCCGGAAATCGAATGTCACGGGGCCGTCCGCGGGCATATGCCGGAGCTCACCGAGAGCCGCGACGACCTCAGCGGCCCGAAGCCTCTTCGGAAGGACGATCGTCCGGGCCAAGGAGGGTGCCGCCGCGGTTTCGCTCATCTCGCCTCCGGGAGGACGATCACGGACTGGCACAGCGCCGGGGCCGTGACCGGGAAACGGGCCGTTTCGCCGCCCGCTTTGACCTCGACGTAGTATTCGATCGCGTCCGCCGGCGCCGGCAGGGTCACGGCGTACACGCCCCGGGTCTTGTGCTCGAAAGGAATGGCCCGGAAGGCGCCGGGACCCATGTTCCGCCAAAAGAGCTCCACGGATGCCGGCTCGCTTTTGGCCAGGACGAGGACCTTGAGGACGAACGGCTCGCCGGATTCGACCGAAGTCCGCACGGCCGGAACGATGACCCGCGGCGGACCGTCATAGCCGCGGGGAAGGACGAGATCGGCCGGCAGGTCGCGGCCGAGCATCTTGGCGAGCTCGGCACCGGGCCGCTCCCAGGCGCCCGGCAGCAGGTGCTGCTCCCAGTTGGCGATCGTGCCCAGCTCGCCGGTCGTGCTGGCTGTGGCCAGCAGGGCGTCAAAAATACGCTTGAGGGCCACGGCCATCTCGGTCCGGATGGGAAGGGCTTGCGTTTCGAGGATCTCCTTCCGCGCCGCCTCGGTCCGCGCCGCCTTGGCGGCATCGACAGCCTTGTTGGTGGCCGCCCAGAGGCCGTCGAAGCGGGCCACGTCGCGCATGTAACGGAAGCTCGCCAGCCAGTAGCCGAACCGCTCCTTGTTCCCTTCGCCGGCGATGCGGGTCCCGAGGGCGGCCATTTCGTCGGCGAACGCATAGGCGGGGCCGACTTCGTCCCATGGCCTGGGATCGGGCTGGATGCTGCCCGGTCCGCCGATCCAGGTCACCGGGACCGGGTGACGTCCGTCGATGCGGGCGAAGATCGTCGCGATCTCCTCGGCAGCCTCCGGACCGAACTGGGCCCGGGCCCAGTCCCTGTAGAGGTCGAGGGCGCCAAGGTGCCGCTCGGTTTCCGGCCCATCGGCCTCGTAGTCGAGAACGGCCGGGCCGCCGCAGTTGATCTTCCTGACGAAGCCTTGGCCGGCGACGACGAGTCCGGCCAGGACCGGGTAATGGATGCGGTCGGCGAAATCGATGACCAGATTCCCATCGGCGACGTCGACGCCGCCGAACTCGAGATCAAGGGCCTTGAATCGACCGGCCCGGGCGAAGATGTCGAGGCTGTCGGCCACTCTGCGGCCCTGGATGATGACATCGAAGACGCGGCCGCGGGGCCGGTCGACAGAGCCTTCGACGAACTGGAGGGTCACGGTGTAGACACCGTTGGGGACCTTCAAGTGATAGCCGAAGACGCGGTCGCGAACATCCTCGTAGACCGCGGCCCGGCCGCCGGCGCCGGCGATCGCCTGGCCTTTGAAGCTGACGTATTGGCCGGTGATGGGTCCGATGTCGTCAGCGACCCTTCGCGGCAGGGCGTTCCAACCCTGGTCCCAGGCCGCCCGGGCCAAAGCCAGGACGTTGGCCGAAAGAACGCGCGTCCGCCAGTGGATGCCGAGAAGCCCGTCGCAGCCGTAGCGCAAGGCGTCGGCGGCATCCCGGCGCATCCGGCCGGCCCAGAGCTGGGGCGAAGTCAGCGCGGGATCGTCTTCCATCCAAGGGATGGCCCAGAGAGACCGGCCGCGGACTCTGGCAAAGCCAGGGTCGACGGGCGCCTTGCCGACCTCACGGTTGATCGTGCTCATGGCCACGTCTTTGGGCAGGGCTTGATCGAACAGGGTCCTATTGGACGGCGGCCCGAGCACCCAGCCGCAGGTGGCCAAACGGAACGGCGGCGCGACCTCCTTCCAGGCCTGAACGGCCATGTCCAGGTCGGTGGTCACAGCCTTGATCGCTTCGGGGGAAGCGTCGTCCCAGGTCCAACCCTCGTTCGTCCAAAACCAATAGTAGTCGACGGGATAGGCCGCGGCGATACGCCCGAACATGGCCTTGTAGAGGCCCTTCACGACCGCCGGGTCTTTCGGGTCGAGGCCCGAATCGGTCAGGCGCTTCTTGACCAGGTC
>JADGNU010000272.1 GCA_017883305.1 Candidatus Aminicenantota bacterium
CGGACCAGGCTTGAGACCGAGGCCGAGCGAGTCGGGAAATACATGGTCCGGCCCATCCTGGCGTTGGACCGCCTCTTGTTTTTGGAACGTGAGGGCAAAGTTGGCTCTACGCCAACGCTCACCGGGGGAAGGTCAGGAAGGCGGACCGTTCAGGGCCGCTTTCTTTTTCCGGCTGAACTTGGCCGAGATGTCGTCGACGATCGAGTAGACGACCGGGACGACGACCAGAGTCAGGACGGTCGAGCTAATCAGTCCGCCGATGATGGTAAAGCCGATGGCGGCCCGGAAGTTCGAGCTCGCTCCGAAGCCGACGGCGACGGGAATCATGCCCAGGATCATGGCCAGGGTGGTCATGAGAATGGGCCGCAACCGGGTTGAGCCGGCCTCGACGATAGCCTCGAAGCGCTTCATCCCCCGCCGCCTCAGGACGTTGGTGTAATCGACGAGCAGGATGGAATTCTTCGTCACCAGGCCCATGAGCATGATCAATCCGATGAAGGCGACCATGTCGAAGAGCTTGTTGGCCAGCAGGAGACCCAGGACAGCGCCGACGATCGACAGCGGCAGGGCCAGCATGATGACGAACGGCTGGACGAAGGACCCGAACTGCGAGGCCAGGACCATATAGACGAAGATGACGGCCAGAGCCATAGCCAGGCCCAAGGAGGCGAACATCTTGCGGTTCATCTCGACCTGCCCGCCGAGCTCGTAGGTGATCCCTTTGGGATAGGGGATTTTGGCCAGGGCGTTCATGACGTTCTGGGTGATCTCGTTCAAGGCCCGCCCTTTGAGGGTGTTGGCGGCGATCATGATCTGACGGGTCCGGTTGGAGCGGCGGATCTGGGTCGGGCCGTTGACGACGCGCAGGCTCCCGACCTGGTCCAGGGTGATCGCGCCGCCGCGCAGCAGCGGGATGTAGGCGCGGCCGAGCCTCTGGACGTCGTTTCGGACGTCCTCGGTCGCCCGGACGCGGATGTCGTAGAGCTTTTCGCCCTCCCGGTATTTGGAGGCCAGGTCGCCGTCGACGATCGACCGCATGATGGCGGCGATCTGCCCGGTGCTGGTGCCGAGCCGGGCGGCCCGTTCGCGGTCGATATGGATCTGAAGCTCGGGCTTGGGGGGACGGTTGTCGCTGTTGACGTCGGTCAGGCCGCTGATGCCCTGCAGGGCCATCTTGACCTGGTCGCCGGCCGCATAGAGGCCGGCCAGGTCGGTTCCCTTGAGATAGATCTGGATCGGCAGTTGCTGTATCGCCGCGAAAGCGGCACCGCCCAGGGACGAGGCGTCCTGGAAGGTGATCGTCGCGCCGGGGACCCGGGCCAAAAGGGGACGGATTTTATCGCGGTAGGCCTGCGATTCGCCGGCCGGGACCTTCAGCTTGACGTTTACGCTGGCGTTGTCGGACGAGCCGTCGGTCGAGCCGACGACCGTGGCCAGGTCCCCGATATCCGGCTGCTTCCGGAGGATTTTTTCGATGGCCTGGACGACGACGTCCGTGCGGTCGAGCGAACTGCCCGAGGCGGTCTGGATCGAGAGGTTAAACTCGGGCTGGTCGCCGCGGGGATTGCCGCCGGTCCCGACGACGGTGAAGAGGTAGGCGCTGAGGAAGAAGACGACGGCCGTGATAGAAATCATCGTCTTGCGGTGGTTGAGGGCCCAGCGGAGGAGCGGGCGGTAATTGTCGCCCAGCTTCTCGTAGACCCGCGACACCATGTGCTCCAGCCGCGAGGACATGGTCTTCTTCCCGTTCCGCTCGGTCTTCTTGAAGAAATGAGCTGAGAGCATGGGGGCGAAGGTGAACGCTTCGAACAGCGAGATGAGGACGGCGGCGGCGACCGTCACCCCGAATTGGCGGAAGAACTTTCCGGCGATGCCGGTGGTGAAGGCCACGGGCAGGAAGACGGCGACAATGGTCATGGTCGTGGCCGTGACGGCCAGGCCCACTTCCGCTGTCCCCTCGCTGGCCGCTTTCATCGGATCTTGTCCCAGCTTGTCCATATGGCGGAAGATGTTCTCCCGGACGACGATCGCGTCGTCGATGAGCAGGCCGACGGACAGGCTGAGGGCCAGCAGGGTGATCATATTGATCGTATAGCCGAAGAAGGACATGACGGCGAACGCGGCGATGAGACAGACGGGCAGACCGGCCACGGTGATGATCGTGTTGCGCAGATCGCCGAAGGAGAAAAGAACGACCAGCCCGGCGAAGAGGATGCCCAGGATGAGGGTTCTGAGGACGTCGTCCCGGGAGTCCTTGATCTGGATGGACGTGTCCGTCGTTCGCCGGATATCCAAGTCGGGATTGGCCCGTTGGACGGACGCGATCATTTTGTTGACTTCGTCGGCCACCTTGACCGTGTTCGTCCCGGACTGCTTCTGGACGACGAGCGAAACGCACTCCTGTCCGTTGACGCGGGAGATCGTCCGCTTGGTCTTGAAAGCGTCATTGACCACGGCCAGGTCCTTCAGGTAGACGGGATGGCCGCCGACATTGGCCACGACGATGTCCATCATTTCGGGAAGATTGGTGAACTCGGCCTTGGTCCGGATGAGGAAATCCTGGGCCTTGCCTTGGACCCGGCCGGCCGGCATGTTCAGGTTCTCCCCGCGGATTGCCTGGGTCACTTGAGCGGTGGAAATCCCCTGGGCGTTCATGCGGTCGAGGTTGACCTCGACCTGGATTTCGCGCTCCAGGCCGCCGACGAGGTCGACGGCCCCGACCCCCTCCACTTGCTGGATCTGGACCTTGATGGTGTCGTCGACGAATTGGCGGACTTGGGGCAGGCTCATCCTTCCGCTCTTGCTTAGGACGGCGAAGGAAACGATGGGCACGGCCGAGGGATCAAATTTGTTGATGACGGGTTCGATGATCTCCCGGGGCAGGGTGTTGCGTATGGCGGCAACCTTCTCCCGGACCTCGGTAGCCGCCAACTGGGCGTCCTTTTCCAGGACGAAGGCGGCCAGGATCATGGAGACGCCCTCGGACGAGGTCGAAGTGACCTTGTCGATGCCGTTGATGGTGCTCAGCGCATCCTCGATCGGCTTGGTGACCTGGGTTTCCATCTCCTCGGGGCCGACGCCGGGGTTGGCGATAGTCACGGCCACGTAGGGCAGGGAGACATCGGGCATGAGGTCGACCCCCAGCCGCGAATACGACAGCGCGCCGACCACCACCAGGGCCACGATGACCATGGTGATGAAGACGGGCTGCTTGATCGAAATATCGGCGATTCTCATGGCGGGGCCGCTCCTTACTTCTGAGCGGCCGGGCGCTCAACGATCGTGATCTTGTCCTGGTCGTTGAGCTGGCCGGCGCCGGTCGTGACGACGCGCTCGTCGCCCTTCAGGCCGGAAAGGACCTCGATCACATCGCCGACGACGGCGCCGACGGTGATCGGGACCAGGCGGGCCCGGCCGTCCCCGGCGGTGAAGACGCCTTTCTGGCCGCCCCTGTCGACGACGGATACGAGGGGAATGACCAGTGATGTCCGCCGGCTCTCGACCCACTCGACCTCGGCATACATCCCGGGCTTGAGGCGATGAGAGGCATTGGAAATGCTCAGCTCGACGTCGATCGTCCTGGCCACGGGGTCAGCGATCGGGCTGATGTTGGTCACCCGAGCGCTGAATATCTCACCCGGGAAAGCCTCCAGGGTGACGGTCGCCGGCTTGCCCAACCCGATGAAGCGGATCTTCTTCTCGTCGACTGCGGCCACGACCTTGACGGTGTCGAGATCGACCAGGTTGAGAATCGGCGAGTTGGGATTGACCGAGGCGCCGGGGTTGAGGAGAATGCGGGCGACAACGCCCTTGGC
>JADGNU010000273.1 GCA_017883305.1 Candidatus Aminicenantota bacterium
ACATCAGCGATGCGCTCGTCCCGGCGGGGACGCCGGTTTCGACGACCGCGGTCAAGGCGAGACTGGAGCCCGGCGGGAAAGCGATCCTCTATGAGACTGCGAAGCCGGGACGGATCGTTGGGCTGCGGCTCGGTCCGGCTGCAGCGTTCGCGGGCGGCGGGCGTGACATTCTTATAAGGGCCTACTGGGACGGCGCGGCCGAGCCGGCCATCGATTGTCCGGCGGGCGACCTGTTCGGCTATAGCTTCGGCGATCCGGCCGCGCGGTCGCTCATGCTCGGCACGACGGCCGAGGGCGTGAACTACGTCTACTTCCCCATGCCGTTCGAGCGCGGGGCGCGGATCGAGCTCGTTTCGGAAAGAGCGTCGGGGGGCGAGAGCGCCGGCGTCGATTTCGAGGCGGAGATCGTCACCGCGCCGGTCGGGAAGAAGTCCGTCGAGGGCCGCTTCCACGCGCGGTGGCGGCGCGAGAATCCGTGCACGGAGGGGCAGCCCTACACGTATCTGCGGACGACCGGGAGGGGGCACGTCGTCGGGGTCATCCTCCAGGCCCAAGGGCTCGAAACCGGGAGCACGAACTTCTTCGAGGGCGACGACCGCGCCGTCATCGACGGGGAGCTGGCCGTCCCCGGGACCGGCTCCGAGGATTCGTTCAACGGCGGCTGGTACGATGTGCCCGGGCGATGGGAGACGCGGACGTCGCTCCCGATGAGCGGCTGCCTCGACTATAAGAAGCCGCAGGCGCGGACGGGCGGGTACCGGTTCTTTCTGACCGATTCGTACGCTTATGCGAAATCGATCGACTACACGATCGAGCACGGCCCCGAAGGGAACGCCGTGCCGACCGACTATGCCAGCGTCGTCCTCTTCTATGCGCAGGATCCGCCGCCGGCGGGCGAAGCGATGCGGCCGGTGGGCGAGCGACGGGTCAGGGGCCTCGAGAGGGTCGTGTTCATCCCCGGATGGAACGTCCCTATCCATACGATGTCGCTCCAGAACGCGGTCTGGACGAAGGCGTCGTCGGCCGTGGGCAAGGAGCGGGTGCGGTTATTCTCGATGAAAACGAGCGGCGAGGACGTCTTCGGGCCGCACCATGTGTCGTTCGTTTGCGACCTTCCGGAAGCGGGGCGGTATACGATCTCGGTCAAGGCCGTTCTCGGGCCGGACCAGGGTATTCTGAGGGTGTTCGAGCGCGACAGACCGGCCGGGGAAGCGGTGAATCTTTATGCGGCGGAGCGGACCGTCGCCGGGCCGCTGCGGCTGGGGACCTTCGAGATGCGGAAAGGCGAGAACATCGTCTATCTGCACCTGGTGGGTTCCGACCCGCTGTCGAAGGGGATGGGATTCGAGATCGCGGAATTGATCTTTGAAAAGGCGAAGGAAGAGTAAGGACAGACCCATGTTCAAGATGAAGAAGCTAAAGATCGATCCGATCATCGTGCTCATCATGGCCGTCATTGCGGCCTTGCCGTTCCTGCTCTTTCGCGTCTTCCCGAAAGGGGCGCGCAGCGGTGCGGGCGCGGCGGCAGGGTCTTTCCCGGCCCCTGCTCTTTCCCCGTCGCTCACGGACGACGATTCCGCCTGGGTCCAGAAGACCCTGGCCGGGCTGACGCTCGAGAGGAAGATCGCCCAGATCGTCACGGCGGATGTCGTCGGCGGCTTTATCCCGGACGACGATCCGCGTCTCGCCCGTTGGCTCTCCCTGGCCCGCGATCAAGGGGTGGGCATGTTCGTCTTCTACGGCGGGACGCCGCGCGACCTCGCCCGCTTGCTCAACCGTCTGCAGCAGGCCGCCGAGATCCCACTTCTCATCAGCGCCGACTTCGAGGGCGGGCCGGGCCAGCAGGTGACGGGCGCGAGCGAATACCCGGCCAACATGGCCTTCGCCGCCGCCGGCTCCGATGATCTCATGTACCGGGCCGCCGCGGCCGCGGCCGTCGAGGGCCGGGCCATGGGCGTCCACCTGACGTACACGCCGGTCTGCGATATCGCCTGGCGCCCGGACAACCCGGCCGAGAGTGTCCGCTCTTTCGGGGGCGACCTGGAGCTCCTCGGGCGCATGGTCAGGGCCTACGTCCGCGGCTACCACGAGAACGGCATGT
Source organism: Candidatus Aminicenantota bacterium (assembly GCA_017883305.1). Taxonomy (GTDB): domain Bacteria; phylum Acidobacteriota; class Aminicenantia; order Aminicenantales; family Saccharicenantaceae; genus RBG-16-66-30. The sequence continues at coordinate 2,102 of JADGNU010000273.1, forward strand.
TGACGTCGGCCAAGCATTTTCCGGGACGGGGCGACGTCGAGAACATGCCGCAAAATCCCGGCTGGGCCTGGATCAACAAGCCGGCGGCGGACGTCGAAGCGGAGGAGTTCCGGGCCTTCAAGCAGGGGATCGACGCCGGCGTCGATTTCGTCATGACCGAACACATCGCCGTGCCCTCGGTGACCGACGGGTCGGAGCTGCCGGCGAGCGTCGAGAAGAAGCTCGTCACCGGCTGGCTCAAGGGCAAGCTGGGGTTCACCGGTGTCGTCACCTCGGACGACCTCTGGTACGACAACGTGATCGCGCGATTCGGGGCCGAGGAGGTGGCCGTGAAGGCCTTCGAGGCCGGCCACGACGTCATCCTCAAGCCGAAAGACCCGGTCAAGGCGATCGCGGCGCTCGCGGAGGCGGTCAGGTCCGGTCGCATCCCGGAGAGCCGGGTCGACGAGGCCGTGAGCAAAGTCCTGACGCTCAAGGCCCGGCTTGGCTTGTACAAAGCCCGATTCGTGGACGAAGCGCGCGTCGGGGAGTTCGTCGGGACGGCGGCGCATCAAGCCATCGTCCAGGAGGTCGCCGACCGGTCGCTGACCATGCTCAAGAACGACGGGGTCCTGCCGCTGAGTGCGGCGGGTGCTGGCGCGGGCGCGGCGCGGAAGATCGTCAACATCAACGTCCAGAAGGTCGACGGAGATCCCATGCCGGCCACACTCGCGGCCAAGCTAGCGGCCGCGTTCCCGGGGACGAAGAGCTTTACTCTGCGACCCGATATGGACGCGGCCTATTATGAGACTGTCTGGAAGGCGGTGGGGGATTCCGACGTCGTTGTGTTGTCGCTTTTCGTGGCCAGGAACAGGATGGGAGACGCGGCGCCTTTCCGTGACGGCGACCTCGCTTTCTTGAAAAGGGTCATTGCCGCCAAGCCGAAGGCGGTCGTGGCCATGTCCTACGGCAATCCTCAGCTCGTCAGGAAGGTCTCCGACGTTCCCGCATTCCTCGTCGGCTACGGCGAGCGCGGCTGGTTCGGGAACCAGGGGGTCTATTTCGATTCGTTCATCAAGGCCCTCAAGGGGGAGCTCAAGCCCTCAGGGCGCCTGCCCGTCAGTGTCAGCGACCAGTACCCTATCGGAGCAGGTTTGTAATGGGGTCGGACCACAGAAGTTCCATTATTTTTCAGTAACTTAAATAAGATTTTGGTAGGTTTTTAGCCTTAAATAGGGCACTTTTGGGCCTAAAAACGCCCAAGATAGCGGGTTATGGACTTGGGGATAGCTCGCCCCAGAGTCCCAGCATCTTCTTCTTTCATTTTTGGGGTCAAAAACCCCCGAGTTAAGCCAAAAAGTTCCCAAAAAATGGGGTTAAGTTATTGAGGAATAATTAAATTGCTGTGGTCCGACCCCATTAATCTAACCATTAATCTAAGCTCATTGCCTCAGGCCAGAGCCGGAACATAACGACCCCGTGGCGGGCGACATAGGTCGTGAGGGAGCCGCTGAAGACGCCGAGGTCTTTCCGGCGCCAGAGGTCGCGGACCTTTTGCGGCCCGGAGACGCCGAGGTCGGGCCAGCGGGCGGTGACCTCGGCCAGCCGGTCGCCGCGGTTGAACAGGCCGACGGCCTTCGAGCCGTCCTCGAGCTCGCGCACCCAGACCTCGAGGTCGCCAGTTTTCGCGGCGCGGCGGCCGGGCTTGCCGAGCGGATCCTGATCGACGTCGAT
>JADGNU010000066.1 GCA_017883305.1 Candidatus Aminicenantota bacterium
GCCGCCGCCGATGCCGAAACACGAGATCATCTTCTGGACATCGCCCGACCCGCACTCGGCGCAGACAACGTCCTTTTCTTTGCCTGCGGTCACGAGGCTTTCGAACCTCTTGCCGCACTTCTGACACGCGAATTCATAGATGGGCATAACAGACCCATTTTACAGGAACCGTCCGTCCCGGTCTATAAGCGCAAGGTCGGTTAGTTGGGCACCAAGATAAGTCCAGAATCTTGGGCCGGAATTGAGCGAGGGGGCTGGAATGGGCGGTGAGGAGGGCAGGCGAACCCGATTTGGAAAAGTTTAGCCGGGGCGCGTGACGGGCGAGGGGAGTTTCAGGGGAAACCGCCAAAACGTGTTTGAGCGAGGCGTAGCGCACGCCGAGCGAGTTGTTTTGGCGCCGAGTCCGGCGCACTGACCGGCGTCTTCAAACTTTTCCAGGAGGGAGAGGCTGTCCTCCGAGCCCTGCGCGGCCGACGGAGGGAATACCCCGAGCGCAGCAGAGCGGATCACCTGACGACAATTCCCGAGGACCCGTCAGGATTGCGGGTCACGGGGCGTTCTGATATCTTAGGCGCTGAATATGCCCGACTTCTCGATCTCCGGATATCACGGCCGCGTGCTCGTCGCCGACCTGACCCGCGGCGAGGTTCGCACCGTGCCGCTCGACCCCGACACGGCCCTGCACTACCTCGGCGGCCGCGGCCTGGCGACCCGGCTCCTCTACGACACGATCGACCCGGCGTGCGATCCGCTCGGGCCGGACAACGCCTTCGTCATCGCCTCCTCGCCGCTCGTCGGCGCCAACGCGCCGACCGCCGGCCGGGGGCACATGGTCTTCAAGTCGCCGCTCACAGGCGTCATCGGGACGTCCAATTCCGGCGGGACATGGGGCGCCGCGTTCAAGTCGGCCGGCTATGATGCCCTCGTCGTCAAGGGCGCCGCCGCGTCCCCGGTGATGATCGACCTCGCGCCCGGACGGGCCCAGATCCTGCCGGCGGAAGGCGTCTGGGGCAAGACGACGCACGAAACGAACGACGCCTTGTCTGCGGCCTCCGAGCCGGGGCATCCCGTCCGGGTCCTGTGCATCGGGCCGGCGGGGGAGAACCTCGTCCGCTTCGCCGCGGTCGCCAACGACCGGAACCGCGTCTACGGCCGCTGCGGCCCGGGCGCCGTATGGGGCAGCAAGAAGCTCAAGGCCATCCGCGTCCAGGGACGCGAGAAGATCTCCATCGCCGACCCGGAGAGGTACCGGTCCGGCCTCGACCAGGCCGTCTACCTGATGAAGCAGGCTCCGGTCACCAAACGCCTGATGCGCGATCTCGGTACGGCAGGTCTCGTCGAGCTGATCAACCTGATCGCCATGCTGCCTCACAAGAACTTCCAGGACTGCCTCCACCGTGAGGAGGACGTCGAGCGCATCTCCGGCGAGACCCTGGCCAAGACCCTGCTCGAAAAGGCCGGCTCCTGCTATCTCTGCCCCATCGGCTGTCAGCGGCACACCCGCGTCGCCGGGCGCGCCGGCGGGGAAGAGCGCGGCGAGGGCCCGGAGTACGAGACCATGGTCCTCATGGGCCCGCTCTGCGGCATCTACGATATGGCCGCCATCACCCGGGCCAACTATCGCGCCAACGAGCAGGGCCTGGACACGATGAGCTACGGCGGCACGCTCGCCTGTGCCATGGAGCTCGCCGAGCGCGGCCTCATCGGCCGCGAGGAGACGGGCGGCCTCGACCTCGCCTTCGGCGCGACCGAAGCCCTGGAATCCCTGGTCGGGATGACGGCCCGGCGAGAAGGCCTCGGCGCCTCCCTCGCCGAGGGCGCTTATCGCCTGGCGGCCGGGCGCGGCCGCCCCGACTTCGCCATGACCGTGAAGAAGCTCGAGATCCCGGCCTACGACCCGCGGGCCTCCCTCACCCAGGCGCTCGGTTACATGACCTCGCCGTCGGGGGCCTGCCACCTCCGTGGCGGGTACGCCGTGTCTCTGGCCTTCTTCGGCGGGGCCAAGGAGATCCCCCGCTTCAGCCTGCTCCAATCCCCGATCGCCATCCGCAACATGCAGAACCTCGGCATTCTCCAGGACAGCCTCGGCGTCTGCCGCTTCACCGGCTACGCGTTTGCCGCCGACCCGTGGGCCCGGATGGTGAGCGGCGTCACCGGCCGCGACTTCTCCGTCGCCCGGCTCGAGGAGATCGAGAACCGCGTGGCCACGCTCGAACGGCTGTTCAACGTCGAGGCCGGCGCCACGGCGGAGGACGACTCGCTGCCGGCGCGCTTCGCCGACGTCCCCATCGTCGTCGAAGGCAAGGAACGCCGGGTCAGCCGCGAGGACCAGGAGCGGATGAAAAAGGATTACTACGCGGTCCGGGGCTGGGACGCGGAGGGCCGGCCGACGCCGGAGCTTCTCCGCACTCTCGGGATCAAGGGAAAGCGGCCATGAGCGGACCCAAGTGGCAGGCGACCGCGGAGCTCTTCCGCGAGTTCCAGGCTCTTGGGCGGGCTTCGCTTCTCTACGACGCCCAGGACAGCCACAGCGGGAACATGGCCCTTCGCCGGACGAACGAGCGCGGCGAGGACGAGATCGTCATCACCGCCACGGGGTCCCAGAAAGGCGATCTCGAGCCGAGCCAGATCTGCTTCCTTTCGGCCCAGGAGACGGATTACGGTTATTACAAGGCCTCCTCCGAGACCGACATCCACGCCCGGATCCTCGCTCTGCCCGGCGTCCGGGCCTCGATGCACGCCCACCTCAAGGACCTTATCCTGGCGACGCTCGACGATGCCCCCAAGCCGTCCCAGCCGCCGGATTTCGTCCCGGTCGATCCCCTCGCCCGCCACATCCTCGGCGCGGCCATCCCGGTCGATTGGTTCGCCGTGCCGAGCGGCTCCCCCGAGCTCGCCCGCGTCATTCCCGAGCGGCTGGCCGACCACCCCCTGACCATCATCTTCGGCCACGGCGCCATGGCCAAAGGCCGGAGCCTGCGCGAGGCGTTCTTCCGGTTGTGCGTGGGCAACTACGCCGGGGCCGTCGTCCGGGGCATGGAGAAGCTCGGCGTCGACATCGAGGCGGTCCGGCGCACGATCGCCGCCAATCCGGCGCGCGCCTTCGCCGGCCCGCCCCCGGTCTACGAGGTCGAGGGCGACGACCGCTCGGATTTCCGGGATGAAGAGGAGATCCTGCGGGAATTCGTCAAGGCCGGCCACCGCATCTTCGAGTCCCGCCTGTCGCCTTTCCACACCGGCTCGATGTCGGTCCGCGGCGTCACGACCATGCTCTACGCCCCCAAGGCCTCGATGCCGCGCGACGTGGGCGGCCCCCTGCTGAGCGTCCCTCTCGCGGCCGGCCCGGCCGACGACGCGGAGACGTCGCTCCACAAGGCGATCTACGCGGCCAGCGATTTCCAGTCGGTCATGCACTGCCACATTCCCGAGGCCGAGGCCTCGGCCTACTTCGTCTATCCGGACGAACAGGCGCCGGCCGACCGCATCATCCCCATCGACGCCGAGGGCTCTTTCCTCTACCTGGTCATCCCCGTCCTGCCTCCGCAGGTCACGGCCGCCGAGCTCATCCGCTCCCTCCATGAATACAAGGTCGCCGTCGTCAGGGGCGGGGGAGTCTGGGCCGTCGGCGCGCAGTCGCTGTCCGAGGTCCTCCACCATCCATCGTCGGTCCGCGAGATCTGTTTCTACCGGATGGGCGCGGTCGAGCGCGGTCTCGACCTCAGGCGCATGGAGCCTCCGAAAGCCAAGCGCTGGTGACGGCCGCTGCGCCCGGCGCCGCCCTTCACCCGTCCCCCCTTTGGGGGTGAGGCGCCACCCCATAAAATCACCCTCAAAGGGTATTGTCCCCCCGGGGCGTTGAGATAATCTGGACGGGACGATCGCACAAGACCGGACATCAGAATGAGCCGCAAGACCTTCGACAGCCCCAGCCTCCTCGGCGCCCGCCCGGGCTTTCTCGGCAACATCGGGCCGCGCAAGTTTCGGACCAAAATGCTTTTCCTTTTCGGCGTCCTGATGGCCGGATATGTCGGCCTGTCCTATGTCGTCCTCGGCCGGCCTGCCGCCCTTCTGTTCCTGAGCGGAGCGTTCTTTGTCCTCGGCATCTTATGCGTCATCCTTCTCAGCGGCATGATCACGCGCCCCCTCGTCCAGCTGACGAGGACCGCTGAGCGGCTGGCCGGCGGCGACCTCAAGCAGCGGGCCCGCGTTTTCTCGCGGGACGAAGCCGGGCTTCTGGCCCGGACGTTCAACGGCATGCTCGACGGACTGGAGAAGTCTTTCCGGGATCTCGAGAGCCGCAACCGCGTCCTCGAAGAGGAGGCCTCGAAGCGCACCGGCGAGATGGACAAGAACGCCGCTGAGCGCGTCCGTATCGAAAAGGAGCTGCGGCTGGCCCGGATCGAGATCGATCATCTCGTCGACAAGCGGACCGAGGAGCTGGCCCGGGCCAATGACGAGCTCCACGGCAAGGTCCTCGAAACGCGCCGCTCGGAAGACTACCTCCAAAGCACGCTCGACCGCCTGGAGCGGTCCTTGGAGGGGACTTTCCGGGCCATGTCGATGACCCTCGAGATGAGGGATCCTTACATGGCCGGCCACCAGCATCGGGTCTCCTGCCTGGCCGTGGCCATCGCCCAGGAGATGAACCTGCCTTGGGAGAAGATCGAGGGGCTCCGCTTCTCCGGCATCATCCACGATATCGGCAAGATCTCCGCGCCCGCCGAGATCATGACCAAGCCCTGCCGGCTGACGAAGTCGGAATTCCAGCTCGTTAAAGAGCACCCCCGGGTCGGCTACGAAATGATCAAGGATATCGCTTTTCCCTGGCCTGTGGCCCATATCATCCTTCAGCACCACGAGCGGCTCGACGGGTCGGGCTATCCCGAAGGGCTCGTCGGCGATGCCATCATGCCGGAGGCCCGCATCCTGGCCGTGGCCGACGTCGTCGAGGCCGTCTGCTCGCTCCGGCCGTACCGTCCCGCCCTCGGGATCGAGAAAGGCCTGGAGGAGATCCGCAAGGGCCGCGGCCTCCGCTACGACACCCGCGTCGTCGACGCGTGCATCAAGCTCTTCCGCGAGGGACGCTTCACCTTCCGGAAAGAGACCGAAGCCCCCATCTTCCAATAACGCCTCTCCGGGCCGGTCCGCGTTGACTTGGGGGGTCGATTCCGCTAGAATTTCTCCACCTTGGCGGCGTAGCTCAGTTGGTCAGAGCATGCGGCTCATATCCGCAGTGTCGGGGGTTCAAGTCCCTCCGCCGCCATTTCTTCAGGCTCGCGCCCCCATGATCCGGACGAGACGATGACAGCCAAGAAGCCCACCGACCGCGTTTTTGCCGCCTTCAGGAAGACGGCCGTCGACGGCGGTCTCCTCGTCCCCGGCGACCGCGTCCTCGCGGCCCTGTCCGGGGGGCCCGATTCCGTCGCCCTGGCCGCCCTGCTCCTGAAGCTCCGCGAGGAGATGCCGCTCGAGGTCCGCCTGGCCCATTTCAACCATCGGCTCCGGGACGAGGCGGGGGAGGACGAGCGCTTTGTCCGTGACCTCGCCTGCCGCTGGGTCCTGCCGCTGGACGCCGGGTCGGCCGACGTCCGGTCGTTCGCGTCCGCAAAAAAGCTCAACCTCGAAGAGGCCGGACGCGAGCTGCGCTACCGGTTCCTGCGGCGGGCCGCGGCCGGCGCGGGGGCGACCAAGATCGCCACCGGACACACCATGACCGATCAGGCCGAAACCGTCCTCATGCGGCTGATGCGGGGCACGGGCCTGGCCGGGCTGGCCGGGATCGCTCCCGCCGTCGACGGCGCGCCTTGTCCGATCGTCCGGCCGCTGCTGGGCATCTCCGGTCCCGACATCCGCGCCTGGCTCGATGTCGAGGGCCTTTCCTTCCGGGAGGACGCCTCGAACCGCGACCTCCGCTTCCTGCGCAACCGTATCCGGGCCGAGCTTCTGCCGGAGCTTTCGCGTCATTACGAGCCGCAGATCGTCGCCCATCTGGCCCGGCTGGCCGGGATCGTGCGCGAAGACGAGGACCTGCTGCAAGGGTTCGTCCGCGAGCTCGCCGACGAGTTCATCCTCCGCAAGGGGCGGGACATCAACCTGGACCTGAAGACGCTGCCCCTTCTCCTCCCAGCCCTGGCCCGGCGCGTCGCCAGGGAATTCCTCCGCGAGATCGCCGGCAGCCTCAGAGACATCTCCTATGACGACGTGGCCTCGCTGCTCGAGCTCGGCGAAGGCAAGGAGCTCCCGCTCCGCAAAGGGCTCGTCCTCCGGCGGGAAGCGGGCCGGTTAGGAATCAAGAAGCCGGCCGCACCCGCCAGGCCCTATGAAGTCCATTGGGACGGTCGCCGCGCCCTGGTCCTCGACGCCGCGGGGCTGATGCTCAAGGGGACCCGGCGGAAGGCGAACGTATCGAGCCGGTCGTTCAAGAACGACGACCGGGTTGGCGCCGACCTCGACGCGGCGACGCTCGTCTTCCCGCTGACGGTCAGGACCCGCAAGCCGGGCGATCTCTACCGGCCGCTCGGCGCTCCCGGCCGGAAGAAGCTCAAGGAGATCCTTCGGGCCAAAGGCATCCCGGCCGGCGCCCGTGATCGTCTTCCCGTCGTCCTCTCACAGGGCGAGATCGTCTGGGTCCCTGGCCTTCCGGCGAGCGAGAAGCACAAGATCTCCCGGTCCACGACGTCGGTGTTTTCGATCCGGTTCGGAAAAGCCAAGGGCTAGCGCTTGTAGAGGCTCAGGTAGGCCCGGACGATCCTCTCCCCCCACAGCATGGCCACGAAGGCCGCCGGGGCGATGAAAGTCCCGAAAGGCAGGGCGAACTGGGCATCCTTGCCCTTGCGGGCGATCAGGTAAAGCCCGAAAAGGGCTCCGGTGAATGAGGCCAGGATGAGGACCAGGAGCGTCCGCTGCCAACCGAGGTAGGCGCCGACCATGAGCATCATGGTCACGTCGCCCATGCCCAGGCCTTCCTTCTTGCGGATGAGCCTGTAGGCCCCGTAGACGAGCATCAGGAACCCGCCCCCCGCCACCGCCCCGAAAAGGGCGCCGCGGAAATTCAAATCATCGCGGAAAAACGAGTAAGCCAGAGCCAGCGCGAGGCCGGGCAGGGTGATCGCGTCGGGCAGGATCTGGTGCTGCGCGTCGATGACGCCGAGGATGATGAGCGCGCTCGTAAAGAGACAGCCGGCGATGAACGCCAGGCTGATGACCCGCCCGGCGTTGAGATAGACGAGGACGAAGCCGACGGCCGTCAGGGCCTCGACGGCCGGGTAGATCGGCGAGATCCTCTGGCCGCACTTGCGGCACTTGCCGCGGAGGATGAGATAGGAGAGGATCGGGATATTGTCATACGGCTTGATGCGGGCGCCGCAGCCCGGGCAGGCGGACGGCGGCCGCGACAGGTTCAGTCCCCGCGGCAGGCGGTAGATGACGACATTGAAGAAGCTGCCGAAGATGAGCCCGGCCGCCACGACGTAGAGAAGGATCAGCGTCGCCATGGACTGACCGCCGTTTTCACCTTTCCCGTCGCCGCGTCGTAAAGGTAATCCTTGCCGTCGAGGTCCTTCGGGACCTCCCGGAGAAAGCCCGCGCGGACGAGGACCTCGAGGTCGGCCGGCAGACGCCCCAAGCGCTCGCGGTATTTCGCCGCCGCCTCCTCGAGCGTGGCCCCGTCGATCGTCGCCTTGACGTCGTACAGGTGGTTCGAGGCGATCTTCTTCGTCCGCTCGTCGGGCGCCCTCTTGAAGATGTCGAGCCACGTGTCCCAGGAGGTTTTCAAGTCGCCCTTCCTATAGATGGCGTTGGCCCGGAGCCTTTCGACAAATTCCGGGGCGCCGGGGATCTTCATGCACTGCGCGAAATATTTCTCGGCCAGGGGATAGTCCTTGAGCGTCATCAGGGCGATGTGCCCGGCGTTGAAGGGGTAAACCCATTGGTCGGGGTTGTTGGCCGCGCCCCGGTCGAGGATGGCGAAAGCGGCCTGGATGTCGCGGGCCTCCTGGATGGCGATCATGGCGCCGACTTCATACGGGTCCTGGTAGCGCGGGTCGAGCTCGTTGATGATGGCGAAGATGTGGTCGAGATGGTCGAAGCGGTCGTCGATCGTTGGCGTCGTATAGTATTGGATGGCCCAAAGATAGATGACGTCGGCGGCCAGGTTGCGGTAGCCGAAGGTGGCGTATTTCAGGAATTTCCCGGAGGGGATGTAGATGATCGACGAGCCGGGGAGCTCTTTCCGGACGACCCTGTCCGTTACGGCCTTGAGGGCGACGATGGCGGACGCGGACGCCAGCAGGAAGAGGACGAGAAGGATCGTGGCCGCGCCCTTCCGGACCGTCGCGCGTTCGCCCATGAACCCCTCCCTCACCCTGGAGCATTCACGGCTTGCCCGAAGGGTGAAAACGCCGGTCTGAGTCTTTTCTTTCTGGTCGTGAAAAGCGGCGTTTTCATGAATGCTCAGATGAAATCCCGCCGCCTGAAGATGAGAACGGCCAGGCCGAGGATGAAGGCCGTGTAGCAGACGCCGTAGAGGAAGGACGAGAGAAAGATGCCCGGCGGGATGGGCAGACCGTGGACGACCTCCGTCTTGAAATTGAAGTTCTCGAGGTCGGGGAGGACCATGGCGAGGCCCCGGACGAGGGCCTTGCCCGCGCCGGGCCGCATCTTCTTGATGATGAGCTCGAGCCCCCACGAGAGGTGCCCGATGAGATAGAAGGCCAGGGCGAAGAGCGAGCTCAGGATGGGTGTCGAGAAGGACGAGAAGAGGATGGCCACGGCGGTGATGAGGACGAGCTCGAGAAAGATGTAGGCGATGGCCACGAGGAGACTGCCCTCGATCCTGAGCGTGTGGGCGTAGACGATGGCCAGGAAGATCAGGGTCATGGCCCCGGTCATGACGAAGAGCGTCAGGACGAGGCCGAGGAACTTGCCCAGGATGAACTCGGCCCGGTGGAGCGGCTTGGCCAGCAGGGTGTAGATCGTCTTCTTGTCGATCTCCTTGTAGACGAGGCCCGTGCCGATGAGGATGGCCATGAGGACGCCGAAGAGGGAGATCGACGCCAGGCCGACGTCCTTGATGATCTTGACCCGGTCGCCGACGGTCAGGATGGCCAGGACCCGGGAGGCGACAATGCCGAGGGCGGCGAAGAAGAAGAGCAGGTAGAGGATGCGGTCGCGCTTGGCTTCCTTGAACGTGATCCCGGCGATGGCCCTGATCTTCATGTGCGCGTCACCGTGTCGACGAAGATGTCCTCGAGGGTCTCGGTCCGCGGGCTGAGGGCGATGAGCCGGCCCTTGCGGTCGTGGATGAGGTTGACGACCTCGTCGACCCGGGCCTCGTCGTAGAGCTTGAGCAGGACCCGGTCGCCCTGGGCCGAGACGCACTCGCCGAGGCCCGAGAACGTCTGGGGCGGGAGGCCCGAGACGGTCACTTCCGTGAACAGGACCTTTTCCGAGACGAGGTCGCGCAGGCCGCCCTCCTTGACGATGCGGCCGCCGACGATGATGGCCACGCGGTCGCAGATCATCTCGATATCCTGCAGGATGTGAGAAGTGAAGAAGACGGTCTTGCCCTCATCCTTGAAGCGGACGATGATGTCCCGGATCTCCTTGCGGCCGAGCGGGTCCATGCCGCCCAGGGGCTCGTCGAGGACGACGAGCTTCGGGTCGTTGACCAGGGCCTGGGCCAGGCCGGCCCGCTGGAGCATGCCCCGCGAGTATTTCCGCAGCGGCAGGTCGGCGGCCCGCTCGAGGCCGACGAGCTTGAGCAACCGGGCGATGCGCTCTCCCTTCTCCGTCCGGCCGATCCCGAACAGGTCGGCGGTGAAGGCCAGGAACTCCCTGGCGGTGAGGTAATCGTAGAAATAGGGGTTCTCCGGCAGGAATCCGAGGGCCTCGCGGGAGCGGGGCTGGGTGTGGGGCCGGCCCAGGATCTCGATCGTGCCCGCGTCGGGATGGATGAGACCGAGAAGGCACTTGATGGTCGTCGTCTTGCCGGCGCCGTTCGGGCCCAGGTAGCCGAAGGTCTCGCCTTCGCGGACGGAGAAGGTGATGCCCTTGAGGATCTCGCGGGGCTTGGGGATGAAACCGATGCGGAATTTCTTCTGGAGATTCTCGATCCGGATCGCGTCGGCCATCGCCTCTATTCTATGGAACGCAGGTCCAAAGTCAACCGGGACCGGCTCAGACGACGCCTTGGATCCGCCGGGCGTTCGCCAGGAGCTTGTCCTGGGTAAAAACATGCTCGCGGGTCAGGGCCAGGTGGAGCCGGAGCTGGGCCAGGACCTCCCCAGGCAGGTCGAGTCCCAGGACCTCTTCGTACTTGGCGGCGATCTCGCGCTCGAGCCCCGGCAGGGTCTCGAGGGCCGAGAGACGTCCGGTGCCCGGATAGACGACCGGCATGGGCGACCGGCTGCGCTCGACGCCCGCCGCGTCGATCTCGGCGTTCTCGATGGCCACGACGTCGCCGAGCCGGACGAGGAGGCCCGAGAGCTTGTCCCAGTGGCGCATGTGGTTGACCGAGTTCTTGAACAGGCGCTGGCTGAGGTCCTGATGCTCGTTGAACACCATCACGTATCGGAGGTAGCGGTGCACGGCCTCGTTCTCGAGCCGGCAGAGGCCGTGGACGAGCTGGAGGTCCTTGCGGTGCGGGCGGTCGGGGTTCGGCGGGAAACAGGTCGCGCGGGTCGCGCCCGCGGCCTCGATCGCCGCGATCATGGCCTCGAATTGATCGATGTGGCGGACCTCGTCATAGGAGATGTTCCAGACCATATTCTCGGCCTCGGGGAAGGCCCCCGGGGCGATGTCTGCGGATTGATAGAGGTCGGTGACCATCTCCTCGGTCACCTTGTCGTGCCTGAGATTCGCGAGGACCAGGGGATGGCGCACGACCTCGTCCGTCCCGAAGCCGGGCTCGACACCGAGGCGGGCGAGCGTGATACCCAGCTGGAGGGCATGGTACATCTCGTCGATGCCGATCTGGATCGTCTGGGCCCGGGCGTCGGTCGTCTGCTTCAGGATCGGATCCTCGTAGAGGAACTTGCCCTTGGGCATCGAGTAGGCGTGGATGACGTACTCGAAGCTGACGGCCCACTCGTGGTGGAGCGCGGTCGTGAGCAGGCGGATGAGGTCGTCGCGGTTGCTGACAGATCGGTTCTTGTCCATGGGGCCTCCTGGCGTACCTTGTGAAGGGCTATTATAGACGGAGGGCCTGGTCTCCACAACGGCCCCCTCTGGTCCCTTCTTCTTGTCCAGCTAACCTTCGGGGGTGAGCAAACAGAGATTTTCTCACCCCGGCATTCACCCCGCCCGGCGATTGACCCTCCCGGCCCCCCATGAGATTCTGCTCCCGGTCGCAGCCTCAAGGGTGCGACGGCCTCGAAAGAGGCGGTGCCAAGGTTGTGAAAAGGGAGAAGGAGGATCCTTCTCCCCCTCTTTTTTTTGCCCCCAAAAATGGTTCTTCTCCCGATTCCGGGAGATCCCTCTCTCCGGCTTGGCTCAGCGTATTGCCTCTAGCTCCCCGGCCCCGGCGGCGGGAAGCGGACTCTTGGGAGCGACCCGGCAGAATCGGGGCTGAGCACTCGAAGCCGCGATTCTGCGAA
>JADGNU010000067.1 GCA_017883305.1 Candidatus Aminicenantota bacterium
TCCGGACGGAGAAGGGAAAAGTCCGGGAAGGGGATGCGGTCGAGGTCCGTCGCCCGCGGCGCCATAGGGTTGTGGACGACCGTTCCGGTCTCGTCCCTGTAGGAGAGGTTGGGAACATCCGCGTAGCCGGCCCCCTTCCCGCGGGCGTCGATGAAGGCCGCGAGCGCCGCTTCGCCCTCGCCCCGGAAGACGAAGTCGGCGTGCTCCAGAGCTTCCTCGGTCAGGTAGGTCACGTGGGGGCCGCCCATGAGGACCGGGATGCCCATGGACCGGACCCTGTCGGCGATAGCATAAGCGCGGGGTGCCGTCGAGGTGATGGTCGAGATGCCGACGAGGTCGGCGGAGGAGATGATATCGAAATCGACCTTGCGGAAATCCTCGACGAAGAGCTCGACCTCCCAGCCGCGTTTCCGCATCATCGTGCCCAGGATAAGCGTCCCCAGCCGGGGCAGGGGGAACTGGGAGAAGATGTGGAGGTTGGGGGCCTTCGGTTCGATGAAGACAATCTTAGCCATGGCTCGCCTCCGTGGCGGCCTTGCCGCGCTTCCGGTTCTTGGTTTGGAGAGCGAGAATGTCTTTTTTCTTTTTCTTGAGCAGGTCCTGCCAGCGCTCGACGCCTTCCTCGAGGAGCTTCATCTTGTCGAACAGGGCCCGGATGGCCTCGAGCATGGCCGCGAGCCGCTTCTCGACTTCCGACTGGGAGAGGGAGTCGGGATCGGCCTCGATGGCCAGAAGCGTCCGAACATCGTCCGAAACGGCCTTGATCTCTTCGAGCGTATAGCCGAAAAGCTGGAGGTCGCGGATGAGCTGGCAGAGAAAGACGTAGGAGTCCGAGTAGAGCCGGAAGCCGCCTTCCGTCCTCATGTCCGGCTCGATGATGCCCTTGTCTTCCCAGTGCTTGATCGTCCGCGGGCTGACGCCGGAGCGTTCGGCCAGGTTGCCGACCGTGAGGAAGCGGTCCTTATGCGCCGCATGCTTGCGGCCGTGGCCGTCACGGGGCAGGCCGACCTTCTTGATGATCTTGAGGATCTCCTCGGTGCCGTAGCCGAGGTCGGCCAGTCGTTTGATATGGGCGACACGATCGAGGCCGGCGGCGGCGAACAAAGGGGCCTTGCCGTCAGTAAAACCGGCCGGCTTGAGGAGCTTGGTCTCGGTCCATTCAGTGAGGCTTTCCGAAGGGACGCCGGATTCGCGGGACAGGTCATCGAGGGATAGGACGTCTTTGTTCATGATGTACCTATACGTTCATATTAATGTGAATATGCTATTAACATGTACGCACAGGAATATATTTTAAACGGAGCTGACTGTCAAGTACTCTTATTCAGGGCGCTCATGACGTTTTGCCAGATAGGATAAGGTGGAAGGCCAGGCCACGATATGGCTTGATCTCTGCCTGATCAGCGGCGAGGAAAAACAAGCGTCGTGAATGTGTGCCCAAGCGATCCGGACGCGCTGTCCTGGGCATAAAAATGGAGATAATAAGTTCCGGGCGCGATTTGGGCGGTCGGGATCTCCAAGGTCAAAATGTCCAGCGGTCCCTTTCGGACCCTGTCCATGCGGCTAATGACGATCGGCGCACGCTCGCCTGTCGCGGAGTTGATGAGATTCGCGGACAGCGATAGCTCAGGTTGTCCACCGCCGGCGACGGCACAAGGGATAACGACATAGATACTCGTCGCCGTCGCCGGCAATTCCCCAAGGACAGGAGAAAAGAGCGAGCTGTCGTAGGGGTAAATATCGGCCCAGGGGAACGCGGCCCTGGTCTTCTTGGACCCGGCACAAAGCAACGAGCCGCCCGTCCGGGCTTCGAGCACCAAGGGGGTGCCAAGCTGCAGACCGGTGATCTGTGGTTTGATGATCGTCGCTTTCGTCGACGCGACGGCGCTCATGCCCGTATCCATGTCGCGGATGACGAGCCGGCAGGAGTAATCGCCTGGCTTGAAAGTCGCTCCGGCCGCAAACGACATATCACGGCCGCGGAGCGAAGCCGGATCGACCTGCTCTCTCACCACGTCGCCGATCTCGCCCTTCTCGTCAAAAAAGATGGCGACGAACTCGACCCGCTTTCCCGAGAATTTCGCCGTGACTTCGCCCGGTACCCTGGCCAGGACCGCGAGGCGCGTGATCCCTTCCGCAGCAGAAGTCAGCGCCATCATCGGGACGTTGACTGGCATCCGCGAAAACGCCCGCTCGTTGAGGGCCAGGTCGAAGAGGTGGAGCTGCTTTTCGAGGTCGGTGTATTCGGTGAAGGGCTTGGGATTGAAGTAGCCGGCTTGGGCTCGGACCTCGCAGCCCTTGCGCTTAACCTCGACCTTGACCTCGTGATATTTGCCGTCCCAGCGCTCGTTAACGGGGAAGCCGAGAACATAGAAAGTCCCGGTCATGGCCTGGACCTGGTCGAAGTTCTTTTCATATCGGTCGATATTCGAGAAGTACTCGCCCCCGGTCGCCTTGGCCAGCCGGTCGAGCGTCTCGAAGCCGGTTATCCGGTCGCTCTTGTAGATGCTGTTGGCATCGAACGCGCTCGTCGGGGAAAAGGCGGTCCTATTTCCCGTCTCGAGGGTTTGGATTTCCCGCTCGAACAAAGATGTCTTCATGGCCGATTCTCGAGTATCGAAGACGAAGAACACGCAGCCGGAAGCCGCGAACTCCTTATTCAATTCTTCCGCCTGAGACCGGAGGACGGGGTCGCCCGTCTCGAAGAGTGTGCCTTTGCCGGGTGTGGGACCTTGAGGAGTCCCCGCCTGGTTCCCATAGAGCAGAGATGCCGGGATGCCGCTCGAGAATAAGATGAACTGTTTCTGCCCCGGGACGATGCGAAGCGCTTTCGCTAACGTCGTCATCCCCAGAAGGAACCTCTGTACGGTTTGTTTTGACTCCCAACGCTTGATGTTCGTTTCAAGGACTTCTTGGGATATTCTGTCATTTGCACCTCTTGAATTGTCGTAGCTCCTAAGGCCTTCTGTAGCTTGCTGCCAGTACTGTTCCTCGACCTCGTCCGCCCGGCCAACCACATCCTTCTTCCCTATCGTTTCGAGGGCTTGCCGGACCTTTGAATGATCGATTGTCAAGTATTCGTGTACGGTTATTCCCTTGAGCATTGAATATGAGACGAGTGCGACTTCGTCCTCCGGGGCGATATCGGTGTCCAGAAAGTGGAGGGCGGCTCTCTTGGCCTTGGTGATCCCTCGTGGGTTGTTATAGGCAAAATCGAAATATAAAAAGAATCTGCGGTTCGTATCACGGTTGACCGAAGGCACCAACTCGATCTTCTTGGCGGGTGCCGGAACGGGTTCCTCGGCCCGGACATCGGAAGGTGCGGCCTGGAGGACGCGCCTCTCGAAATCCGTGACCTTCACCGGCTGGCCGTTGTCCGTGACCGTGAAATCGCTCGCGGCCAGGTCCGGCACGGGGTTGCCCTTCTTGTCCGTGACATAGACGTGGATCAGCTTCAGGACGACGGAGACTTCGTACTGGAGAGGTTTCTCTAGGACCTGCCGCGCTTGGACGGCCGGGAGAGGCGTGCCGGCCGCATCCGCGAGCATCCAGGAGCCGAGAGGGCTCAGAACATGTAGCGCGATCCCGAAAACGTAGAGGCCGAGGATCAAGGGCTTCTTGATCATGACGGTTCCCCCCTAATAATAGCATCATTCATCCCAAAACTCCCGCCTGAAGAATCAACCCATCCCTTCGAGAATGTCTCCCCTCGAGGCCAGACGGATCGACGGCGTCGCGGCCAACGTCGTCACCGAGGTCACGGTGAATGCGCCCATCACCGCGCACATCCTGGGCGGGTGTTCGTTTGGCCCTACGCCCGCAGAAGGCGTCATCGACGAGCGGAATAGGGTCAAAGGCTACGCCGGCATGATCATCTGCGATGGCTCCCAGATCCCGGAGAACCTCGGAGTCAATCCGGCCCTTTCGATAACGGCGTTCGCGGAACGGGCGATGTCATTCGTCCCGCCGAAAAAGCCCGTGCGCTATTTGGCCGCGGAAAGGATTTGGGGGCTGGACGGCCTGCTCACGAGGACGACCGCTCCTTCTCGAGCTCCACTCCCGCCCTCTTCATGAGGGCCGCCGCCGCGTCGGCAACGGGGTCGGGCCAGAGGATGTCTTTGACCTGCCTGGAGATGGCCTGGGAATCCGTGATCGGAGGCGGGAATGGCCGCCGCCCCGCCCCCCAGACGCCCCATTCGTCCAGGACCTCTTCGAGGGACCGGACGGCGAGCTCCGTTGTCTGGATGGATTGACCGGCCGCCCCGACGAAACGGCTCGTGTCGCGGTCGAGTCTCGCGAACAGCTCCTCGATCTCAGCTGGCGGGGCGCTCTTGACATAATCCGTGCGGAAGCTCCCCGCAAGATCCTGCATGCGCCGGGCCGATTGCCAAACCTCGCGCATCCTGAGCCGAATGAGCGTGGCGTGGGCCCCGGCTTGTGCCCGGACCTTCTCGAACCGCTCTAGATCAGGACCGGGGCGGAGGCTAGGTCTCTTTCTGAGGCCCTCGAGCTCTCTGAGCAGGCCTTCAACCGGGCGCCAAAGGCCGGCGAGATCGTCCGCGGCCCATCGGCAATACGCCGCATGGTAGCCGATCTCCGCCGTGAACGCCCGGAGCTCGTCCCACTGGACGGCCCGCCGGCCGGCATTGAACTCGGCCTGCACGCGGGCGACGAGCGCGTCGTCCATCCCGGCATGCATTCCCTCATGCATGAGCCCGCCGGCGATCATGTGGTAATCCTCCTCGCGCAGCTCCTTGAGCAGGCGGAGGTAGAAGGCTTCGCCCAGCGCCTTGCGGAGGCGGCGGTTCGCCTCTTCCGTACGGAAATAGGGCTCGAGACCCCCCATCTTCTCCTGCCAAGCGGCCGCCTCCCGGCCGTTCGTCGCCGCGAGCATCCGGCGGTAATCTTTGACGATGGCGCCAGCCGCGAACGTCCGCCGGTTCTCGACGCAGAGCGTCAGATAAGCCGATTCATGGACCTCCATGAAGAGCCGGCCGTCCGCGTCGAAGCCGTGGGTCATAAAGTACGTTCCGGGCCGGACGAGATAAGTGTTGCGGGGAAAATATCGTCGGGCCCGTTCCCAGGCGCCGCCATAGCCCGAAGCGGTCCATTCTGAGCCCGCGAAGCCGTCACGCATGGAGTAGAACCTCGAGCCAAGAACGGTTTGGACGACTTCCCGTGCGGGGTCGGTCGATGGGATGTCTTTAAAGAGGGTCCGCTCCAGGGGAGGTCGCCCGAGAACGGCCACGGCCGCCATCATGAACACCAGCGGAGCCAGGACGACGAACGCCGGACGCCCGGTGGGCTTCATGGGACCCGTGTTGATCTTGCCCGACCCTTGATACGGCCCCTGGGCGGGGCTTCGGGCCGGAGGAGAATGATCCCGTCCGTTCGCGAACGGCCTCAGGAAGTTTCCTGTTCGGGATCGTCCGGGTTGGGCGGGGCAGCCGGCGCTTCGTCGGCCGAGAAAACTTCGGGCTCCCCCTCGGGATTGGCGAGCTTGGCCAGCTTCCGCTGCCGCTTTTCTTCCTGTTTCTTCAGACGCCTCAGCTCTTTGGTTCGTTTTTCGCTCTTGAAAGCTCTGTTTCCTCTAGGCACCAGACCTCCTTGTTCCGAATTCGGCCTTATCATACAGAGAAATTCCCCGGCGTTCAAGCCTCCCGAACGGGGCCCGTCCGGCCGCGCGCCGCTTTCACCGGACTCACCCTCTTTGCTATAATCCCGCTATGATCAAACTCCAAGGGACCGATCTCCTGTTCCGCCGCTGGGACGCCGCGCCGTCGCCGGCCGCGACGACCCGGCCGGCCTCGCCCAAAGCCGTCTTCCTTTTCGTTCACGGGCTCGGCGCCCACTCGGCCCGCTGGGACTTCCTGGCCGGATACCTGGCGGCCAACGGCTTCGTCTCTTACGCCCTCGAGCTCCGCGGCTTCGGCCGGACGTCCGAGAGGCCGCGCGGCCACGTCGATTCGTTCGAGATCTGGAACCGGGATATCCTCGCGCTGCGGGAGACGATCGGCCGGGACCTCCCGGGTAAGAAGGTCTTCCTGCTAGGCGAAAGCATGGGCGGACTCCTCGCCTATGACGTGGCCGGCCGCCACCCCGGTCTGTTCGCCGGCGCCGTCCTCATCGCCCCGGCCTTCAAGAACGGTATGAAGTTCCATCCGAGCGACTATATCAAGCTCGCCCTCTTCCTGCCGTTCAACCCGAAGCTCATGATCGACCTCCCCTTCACCTCGGAGATGGCCACCCGCGACCCCGAGTATGCCGCGGTCATGAACGAGAATCCCGACGAGCTTCGCGTCGCCAGTCTGAAGCTCCTGGCCTCGTTCCTTCCGGTCCAGGGGAGGGCCGGGCGGCTGGCCAAGACTTTCTCGGTCCCCTCGCTTTTCCTTATCCCCGGCGTCGACCATCTCGTCGACGAGCGGGCTGGGCGAAAGGTCTTCAGGAAGGTCGCGGCGGCCGACAAGACGATCGTCGAGTACCCGGAGATGTTCCACGCGCTTTCCATCGACCTCGGCCGGGAGACGGTCTTTCGCGACATCCTCGACTGGACCGCCAAGCGGGTGTGATGTGAACCACGTCCTGGCCGTCGATCAGGGCACGACCGGAAGCCGGGCCATCGTTTTCGACAGGCGCGGCCGCGCCGTCTCCTCGGCCTACGAGGAATTTCCCCAGTACTTCCCCCGCCCCGGCTGGGTCGAGCACGACCCGGAGGAGATCTGGAGGAGCGTCTATCGCACCATCCAGAAGGCCCTGGCCACGGTCCCCGGGCGGTCGATCGCCGCGGTGGGCATCACCAACCAGCGCGAGACGACCGTCATCTGGGACCGCAAGTCGGGCCGGCCCGTGGCCAACGCGATCGTCTGGCAGTGCCGCCGCACCGCCGGCCTCTGCCGCGAGCTTGCCGCTGAGCCCGGGATGAGCGATCTCATCAGAAAGAAGACGGGTCTCCCGATCGACGCCTATTTCTCGGCGACCAAGGCCGGCTGGATCCTCGACCGCGGCGGTTTCCGCGAGCGGGCCGAACGGGGTCGCCTGGCCTTCGGCACGACGGACACCTGGGTCCTCTCCAAGCTCACGGGCGGGGCGAGCCATGCGACCGACCCGACCAACGCCTCGCGGACGATGCTCTTCAACATCCGCCGGCTCGACTGGGACGATGATCTCCTCGATCTCTTCGGCATCCCTGCCGCCATCCTGCCGCAGGTCCTGCCGTCGTCCGGCGAGTTCGGGCGGACGATCCGCTTGGGCCGGCTCCCGGCGGGCATCCCGGTCATGGGCATCGCCGGAGACCAGCAGGCGGCCCTCTTCGGTCAGGCCGGGTTCCGGCCGGGCGCGATCAAGAACACGTATGGGACCGGCTCCTTCATCCTGCTTAACACCGGGCGGGAGCTTGTCGAATCCCGGCACGGCCTTATCACCACCGTCGCCTGCGGGCCCGGCGGCAAGGCCGTGTACGCCCTCGAAGGATCCGTGTTCGTGGCCGGAGCGGCCATCCAATGGCTCCGCGACCAGCTCGGACTGCTCGGGACAGCCAACGAGTCGGAGGCGGCCGCTGGGGCCGTCGCGGACAACGCCGGCGTCTATTTCGTCCCGGCCTTCGTCGGGCTCGGGGCGCCGTACTGGGACGCCGAGGTTCGGGGCACGATCGTCGGGCTGACGCGCGGCGCCAGCCGCAACCACCTTGTCCGTGCGGCCGTCGAAGCGATGGCCTATTCCACCCGCGACGTCCTCGAGACCATGCGCAAGGATTCGGGGCTCCGGGTGAGGGAGCTACGTGTGGACGGCGGCGCCTCGGCCAACGACTTCCTTTGCCAGTTCCAGGCCGACATCCTGGGCGTGCCGGTCGCGCGTCCGAAGGCGGTGGAGACGACCTCGCTCGGGGCCGCCTATCTCGCGGGCCTGGGGGCGGGACTCTGGGATTCGACCGCGGCGATCGAACGGTTGGCCGTCGACGAGCGGAAGTTCACTCCGGCCATGACCCGGGGCCAGGCCGACAAGCTCTACGCCGGATGGCAGGCCGCCGTCCGCAAAGCCCGCGCCGTTTGATCCCTTCAAAGGAGAAATCCATGAGATATCAAGGCCGACAACTGGTCATCGCCGCCGCACTCATCTGCGCCGTCTCGGTCGCGGGTTGGGCCGCGGACACGTGGCGGGCGGATTGGCCCGTCATCAAGACCTATGACCGCGATCACGTCGAGAAGATCGCGCTTCCCCTCGGAGGCATCGGCACCGGCACGGTTTCGCTCGGCGGCCGCGGCAATCTCATGGACTGGGAGATCATGAACCGTCCGGCCAAGGGCTATATCCCCTATAGCGGCCAGCAGACCGGGCCGTTCTTCGCGCTTCGCGTTGCTTCCGGCGAAACCTCATTCACCCGGGCCATCGAAGGCCCGCTGCCCCTCTCTGTCTATGAAGCCTCGCACGGCTCGACGGCCATTGACCACGGCCTGCCGCGCTTCCGGGACGTCTCCTTCGCGGCCGCCTATCCGCTCGGCCAGGTGGTTCTCTCCGATCCCGATTCGCCGGTGGATGTTCGTATCGAGGCCTTCAATCCGCTGATCCCCGGCGACGCCGAGGCGAGCGGCATGCCCGTGGCCATGCTCCGCTTCGTCCTCATCAACAAGACGGGCCGGCCGCTTCGGGCCGCGGTCTGCGGAACGCTTCCCAATTTCATCGGGGCCGACGGCTCGGGCACCACCCGGGACTGGAAGAACGATCCTATCACCTCGGGCCCCAAGAAGAACCGGAACGAGTTCCGCTCGACCGACGGCCTGCGCGGGCTCCTCATGTCTTCCGACGGCGTCGACCCGAAACACGAAGCCTGGGGCACGATCGCCCTCACTGCCGCGGCCGGAACGCGGGGGACGAGCCGGACCTTCTGGCTGGCCGCCGCGTGGGGGACATCCCTCCTCGATTTCTGGGACGATTTCTCGGCCGACGGCGTCCTCGATCCCCGGCCGCCCACCGCGGAGGACATGCCCTTTGGCTCGCTCACCGTCGAGGTCGATGTCCCTGCGAACGGCAGCGCCGAAGCGACCTTCTTTCTCGCCTGGCACTTCCCGAACCGCGTCACCTGGTCGCCCAAGGGAACGCCCGACGACATCATCGGCAACTACTATACGACCCGCTGGCCCGACGCCTGGGCCGCGGCGGAGGATTTCGCCGCCCGGGCCGCCGGACTCGAAGCCGGGACGGTTGAGTTCGTGCGCGCTCTTGCCGCAAGCACTCTCCCGGCCGAGGTCAAGGAAGCCGCCCTCTTCAATCTCAGCACGCTCCGGACCCAGACCTGCTTCCGGACGCCGGACGGCCGGTTCTTCGGCTTCGAGGGCTCGAGCAACACCTCCGGCTGCTGCTGGGGCTCCTGCACCCACGTCTGGAACTACGAGCAGGCGACCGCTTTTCTCTTCGGCGCTCTGGCCCGGTCCATGCGCGAGACGGAGTTTCTCCAAGCGACCGACGACCAGGGCCTGATGAGCTTCCGCGTCCGCTTGCCGATCGACCGGGCCCGCGAGTTCGGCAAGGCCGCGGCCGACGGCCAGATGGGCTCGATCATGAGAGTTTTCCGCGAATGGAAGATGTCGGGCGACGACGCTTGGCTCGCCCGGCTCTGGCCCGGCGTCAAGCGGGCCCTCGCCTTCGCCTGGATCAAGGGCGGCTGGGACGCCGACCGGGACGGCGTCATGGAGGGCTGCCAGCACAATACCATGGACGTCGAGTACTATGGGCCGAACCCGCAGATGGAGATCTGGTACCTGGGGGCGTTGCGGGCCGCCGGAGAGATGGCCGGGCGCGTCGGCGACAAGGCGTTCGCCAAGCTCTGCCGGGACCTCTTCGCCAAGGGCCGTGCCTGGACGGACGCCAACCTCTGGAACGGCGAATACTACGAGCACCACGTCCAACCGCCGAAAAGCGTCGAGGATGTCGCCCCAAGCTTGCGGCTCGACATGGGCGCCAAGGACATCACCGAGCCGGACTATCAGCTGGCCCAGGGCTGCCTGGTCGACCAGCTCGTCGGCCAGTACATGGCCCATGTCTGCGGTTTGGGCTATCTCGTCGATCCAGGCCACGTCAAGACGACGCTCCGGAGCATCCTGAAGTACAACACCCAGGCCGGGTTCTTCGACCACTTCAACTGCCTGCGGTCGTTCGTTCTCGGCGACGAAACGGCGCTCCTCATGGCCAGCTATCCGAAGGGCCGGCCGAGGAACCCGTTCCCGTATTTCACCGAGGTCATGACCGGATTCGAATACACCGCCGCGGTCGGGCTGCTCTACGAAGGCGAGGTCGCGAGCGGACTCGAGGTCATCCGCGATATCAGGGAGCGCTACGACGGCAAGAAGCGCAGCCCCTTCGACGAGGCCGAATGTGGGCATCACTATGCCCGGGCCATGGCCAGCTGGGCGGCCGTGCCCGCCCTTTCCGGCTTCGCCTGGGACGGCCGGGAAAAGGCCATGACCTTTACGTCGAACCCGGGAACGTACTTCTGGTCGAACGGCGACGCATGGGGCACTTGCCTGATCGGAGCCGGCGGCAAGACGGCCGAGCTCAAGGTCCTCCATGGAGGCCTGTCCCTGAAGTCCTTCGGGCTCGGGAACGGGGCTCCCAAGACGTTCAAGCAGCCGAGGGCCCTCGAAACAGGGCAGACGGTCCGGATCGATCTATAGAGGCAGGGGAGTGAAACATCCGTCCCCCCGGTTCGTATTACAGGGCGTACGAATCAACCGCTGAGGAGTCAGACATGATGAAGAAAACGACCTTGCTCGCCGTGGCCCTTGTGGTGATCGCCCTGTTTTGGGCCGTTCCGGCCTGGCCGGGGACCATTCCCACGTCCGTCGTCCCCGAAGGCGCCCGCTGGATCGCCCATCTCGACATGGAGAAGTTCGTCGCCACCAGTCTTTACGGGTTGCTGGAGAAGGACGGCAAGTTCCAGATCAAGAGCCGGGACCTCGACCGCTGGCTGAAGATCGACGTGCCCAAGGACATCACGGGGGTAACCGTTTTCGGCCTGGGGCCCGATGATAAGCAGATCGTCTTCGCCGTCGCGGGCAAGTTCGACAAGCCTGGCCTGCTGGCCCTGATCGCCCTCGACAAGGAACACCAGGAGACGCCTTACGGCGCCTACACGCTCTACTCGACCGGAAGCGACGAGTACGGCTCCTTCGTCAACGACAACCTCATCGTGTTCTCCGAGGGCCGCGAGGCCATCGAAAAGGTCCTGGACACGGTCGGCGGCAAGGCGAAGAACTATTCCGCCTCCGCCCTGAGTGCGTCTCTCAAGGACGTCCCCTCGACGGCCTTCCTCAGCGGCGTCCTGCCCGACCTCTCGGGGCTGAGCCACATGAACAGCCAGTCCAAGATCCTCGAGAAGGCCAGCGGGCTGTTCTTCCTGGCCCAGGAGAAGCAGGACATCCTTCAGGTCCGCCTTCAAGTGACGGCGGACTCCCCGGAGAACGGCAAGAACATGCTCGATCTCGTCCAGGGCATCATCGCCATGGGCAGGCTCGGCGGGAACGAAGGCGACATGGCCAAGATCGCCTCA
>JADGNU010000068.1 GCA_017883305.1 Candidatus Aminicenantota bacterium
CAGAGATTATGCCCAGCCGGGATGGCACGACTTCTCCCTGTTCCTGGGCGCCAGGCGCCTCGCCCGGGCCGGGCAGCCGGCCGAGACGGGTCTCCATTTCGGTTTTCATACCCGGCTTCTCATGCTGCCGGAATACGGACAACCCGGCGATCTCCGGCGAGCCCTCAAAGACACGTACTTCAGCGGCATCAGCCTGGATTATACGACGCGCAACGGACGCGCCGACGAGACGAACTTTTCGACGGCCGCGGTGACCTGGGGATATTTCCGGCAGAAGATCGACGGCAGCTCCGGCGGGTACAGCCTGACGGTCGGGCTGGGGTCCTCGTTCGAATATTTCAAGAAGAGGCCCCTCGAAACCTACGACAGCGATCCCGTGCCCGTCAAACAGGGCTATGACCTTCATTTCGAAACTCCGAGAAATTTTACCGACAAGCTGGCCCTCGTGCACCTGGCCGGCCCGGTCCTGGACTGGACGGTGTTCCGGCCCGGTCTGAGGCTCCGGACCGTGGCCGGAGCCTACTTCGATTTCGGCCTGATCAACAGTTACGCCCTCAATGCCTATTCCGAGCTTCACCACACAATTCCCGGCGATACCATCGAGGGCATGAAGACGACCATCTCGTACTATGGCTACTACTATGCCTTCGGCGGAACTCTCTCCGGTCAGACGAACCTGGAATGGGGGAACTTCCGCGCCCAGGCCCTGGCCAGCTTCGGCGCCTGGAGTTCCGTGGATGGCCTGGACAGGTTCCAGAACGAGGTCACGAACAACGCGCATCTCGACGATAACAGGTGCCGCTTTCTCCTCGGCGCCGGCTGGAAAGTGCCAAGAACTTCATTCGAGCTATTTGTTAGGTATGAAGGCATCCATCGATGGGGACGGCTTCTCGAAACCCGCGTCCAGAGCCTGGAGAAACGCCTCTTCGCCGGCGTCGAATTCTCGTTCTGACCTTTCAGGTGCTCCCGAAGGACTCGCGGCCGCCGTTCTCCGCTTGCCATTTCGCGGACGGCGGGCGCATAATGGGCCGAGCGCGTTGATAAACCCACTGAAAGGAGGCCGGGGATGCTCCGACGCTACCAGATCGAAAATTCGAAGATCGTCGAGTCCACGGACGAAAAAGCCCCGATCCTCCTCTACATCAATCCCGACGAAACCGAGAAGCGCCTCCTCGTCGACAACTACCAGATCGACGAGCACACCCTCAATTCCGCCCTCGACCCCGACGAGCAGTCCCGCCTCGAGTGCGAGCCGGGCCACATCGCCTTCATCTACAAGCGGCCGAAGAACTACTCCGGCGACGACCAGCTCCTGTTCAAAGCCTCGACGATGGGCGTGTTCTTTTTCGGGGAGCTTCTCATCCTCGTCGCGGCCGACGATACGAACTTGTTCGAAGGCAAGCAGCTGGCCAAGGTCGGCAGCGTCCGCGAGCTCGTCATCCGGCTCATCTATCGGGCCATCTTCCACTTCATGGAACACCTGAAGATCATCAACCAGATCGCCGACGACGTCGAGCAGAAGATCAACAAGGCCATGGAGAACAAGTTCCTCATCAACCTCTTCGCCCTGCAGAAGAGCCTGGTCTATTACCAAAACGCCGTCAACTCGAACGGCGCCCTGATCGAGAAGATCCGCCACAACGCGGCCAAGTTCGGCTTCACCCAGGAGGAGATGGAGCTGCTCGACGACATCGTCATCGAGAACAGCCAGTGCTACCGCCAAGCCGAGGTTTATTCCAACATCCTGGCCAGCCTGATGGACGCCCGGGCCTCCATCGTCAGCAACAACCTCAACGTCCTGATGAAGACCTTGAACATCATCACCATCGCCATCATGGTGCCGACGTTCGTCGTCTCGGTCTTCTCCATGAACGTGACCCTGCCGTTCGGCTTCGGGGAGCTGCCGGCCTTCTGGAAGATCATGGGCCTGGCCGGCGTCTCGGTGACCGCCTTCCTGATCTTTTGGAAATATAAGAAGTGGTAGGCCGCCCGACCTATTTATCCGCGCGCTTATAGCTGACGGACATCCCCGCCCGGCTGCCTTCGGCGAAGGTCGTCTCCATGGCCGGCAGCGCCAGGACGTAGTCGACGAAGCTGGCGCTCCCCCAGCCGCCGCCCCGCTGGCGCGGCGACACGTTGTGGGCCGTGAACGCCCCGCCGACCGTGAGCTTGGGCAGGACGGCGATGAAATAGTTTTTGTACCAGTCCTTGTCGGCGTCGCAGAAGACGAAATCGAACGGGCCGGGGAGGGCCGGCACCAGATCGTGCGCGTCGGCCAGGCGCGCGTCGATGAAGGCCTCGAGACCCGCTTCCCGGAAATTGGCCACGGCCTGGAGGTGACGCCCCTCGTCGACGTCGATGGTGATGAGCTTGCCGCCGGTCTTGCTCAGCGCCCAGGCGATCCAGATCCCGGAATGACCCGTGGACGTCCCGATCTCGAGGGCCCGGGTGTATTTGGCCTTGACGATGATGTCGTAGAGGATCCGGCCGTCGGCTTCGGAGATGTTCATATCGTGCCACTTGCCGGCGTGCCGGTCGAGAAAAGCCTGGACCTTCCGATCGAAGTCTGGTCCGGTCTGCCCGCCGGACAACGGGGCCGCCGGCGCCGCCGCCAACGCGAGAAGAAGTCCTGCCGCCCCGAGAAAAGTCGATCTCATGGCTGCCTCCGTCGCCGGAAATGCCTTCTTTCCATTATATCAGACCCGGCGGGACGACCGGCCCCCATGTTCCTCAGGAAAAATTCGGGATTTCAGGGAAGAATGCGCCTGCTTCGGCGTCCAAAGACCTTATGGTATAGTAGTCTATTTAAATCCCCCCTGGGGCCGTCCGACCGGCCCCCTGTTTGAGGAGACGCGACGATGGCAGAGAATTCGCGACCGGGCCGGGCGAGACGCTTCGCCGCGGCGTCCCTAGGTCTGACGTTTCTTTGGGCGCCCCTGCTCGCCGCCCAGGACCGTCCGCTGACCCTCGACGAGGCCGTCAAGCTGGCCCTCGAGAGGAACGAGCGGTCCCTCGCCACCCAGGAGGACGTCAACGCCGCTAACGCGCGCGTCGCCCAGGCGCGATCCTTCTTCCTCCCTACGATCACCTCGACGAGCGGCTACACCCGAAGGGCCTACGAGGTCCGGCGGGTCGTCGGCGACACCGAAGTCGTCATTTCGCGGTTCAACGCCCTCGCCGAAAACCTGGCCCTCAACCTGACCTTGTTCGACGCGACCAGCATGGCCGGCCTTTCGGCCGTGAGGTCCCAGAGGAACTCCGCGCTGGCGGCCGCAGCCGAAAGCCGGCGGCAGCTGGCCTTCGAAGTCAGCCAGGCCTTTCTGTCGACCCTCGGCACGTCCCAGGTCCAGGAGGCGTCGGCCCGCCGTTTCGCTTTCGCCAAGCAGAGCCTCGAGGCGGCCAAGGCCCGTTTCGCCGCCGGACTCACCTCCGTCAACGACGTCACCCGGGCCGAGCTCGAGTACGCGACGGCCGAGGTCGGAGCGACCCAAGTCCAGGGGCAGGTCGAGACGAGCACCCTGCAGCTCGGATATCTCCTCGATGCGCCGGACGCCGTCCACGGCCGGCTCGTCGTGCCTGAATTCCTGATCGAAGCCGCCTCGGCCGAGGCCGCGAACACCGAGGCCCTTGTGGAGGAAGCGCTGGCTCGCCGGCTCGACGTCGGGTCGCTCCGCTATCTGGCTTCGGCCCAGCACGCCCTGGCCAAGGTGCCCATGCTCGGCTGGTTGCCGACCCTCAGCACAAGTTACCGTTACAGCATCACCAACGAGCCCAGCTTCAATAACCGGAACTGGAACTGGACCGCCGGAGCGACGCTGAGCTGGACCCTGTTCGACGGTCTGGCCCGGTTCGGCCAGCGGAGAGAGCAGATGGCCCTGGCCAAGCTGGCCGATCTCGATCTCCAGGCGGCCACCCGCCGCGTCGACGTCGAGGTCCGGCAGGCCCTCGTCTCCCTGGCCAATCAACGCGCCTCTCTCAAACAGGCCTCCGTGGCCCAGGACGTCGCCAGGAAGAATGCCACAGAGACGACCGAACTCTACCGCCAGGGCCTGGCCTCCGCCCTCCAAGTCGCCGACGCTATCGTCAGCCTCTTCGAGGCAGAGGTCGCCTTTGTCCAGGAACGCTATGGTCTGGGCGTTGCCTTTCTCAACCTGGAAGCCGCCCTGGGACTCGATCCCTTCGGGAAGGAGCCACGCACGTGATCAGCTTGAAGAACCGGAAGCTCATGGTCATCGCCGCCGCCGCGGCGTTCATCGTTTTTACCGGGGCCTGCAAGAAGACAGGTGCCGGGTCGCCCGCCGCGAAGGGCGGGCGGGGGCGGATGCAGTTCCCCGTCGACGTGGAAAAGGTCCCCGTCCGTTCCCTCGTCTACTCCGTTTCGGCGGTCGGATCGGTCGAAGCGTTCGAGAAGGTCCAGGTCACGGCCCGGGTCGCGGGCGCCGTCGACCGCGTCCGCTTCGCCGAAGGGGAGTATGCCGCAGCCGGCCAGGTCCTGGTCGAGATCGAGACGGAGCGCTACCGGCTGGCCGTCGAATCGGCCCAGGCCGCTTACGAAAAGTCCCAAGCCGCCAAGGCCGACGCCGAGGCCGGGCTCAAGCGGAGGGAGACGGTCACCACCCAGAACCCCGGCCTCATCCCGGGTGAGGAGGTCGAGACCTGGCGGACCAAGGTCCTCACGGCGGCCTCCGAGGTCGCCCAGGCCCGGTCGCTCCTCAACCAAGCCAAGCTCAATCTCAGTGATGCCTTCGTCAAGGCCCCGATCTCGGGCATCATCCAGACCCGGACCGTGCAAACCGGCCAGTATGTCGAGACCGGCACCGTCCTGGCGACGCTCATCCGCCGCGATCCGCTTCTCCTCAGGTTCCGCGTCCCCGAGCGCGACGCCGCCCGGATCAAGCCGGGCCAGCAGGCCACCTTCCGTGTCCGGGAGGACAGCCGCGAGTTCACGGCCAAAGTCGTTCACGTGGCCGAATCGGCCGACGCCACGTCGCGCCTTGTCGACATCACGGCCAACATCGACGACCCGTCCGACCGGAGCCTCCGGCCGGGCTCATTCGCCGAGATCACCGTCCCCGTGTCCTCTCCGGGAGAAGCCCCGGTCATCCCGGTCGGGGCGGTCCGCCCGAGCGAGCGCGGCTTCCTCGCTTATATCGTCGAAGGCGACAAGGCCGTCGAGCGCATCCTGACCCTCGGCATGCGCTCGGCCGACGGCCGGGTCGAGGTCCTCTCCGGCCTCAAGGGCGGCGAGATGCTCGTCATCCGCGGCTCCGAGGCCCTCTCGGACGGCGTGACCGTCCGCATCGGCGCCCCGGCCGAGGCCGCTCCGGCCGCGTCGGGCAGGCCGGCTGAGGCGGGCGCCCCGCCGGCCAAGAAATAAAGGATCGCCCTATGAACCTTACCGAAGCCTGCGTCAATAAGCCCGTCCTGGCCTGGATGCTCATGGCCGCGACGATCGTCTTCGGCCTCGTCGCCGGCGGCCGGATCGGAATCAGCCAGTTCCCGGACGTCGACTTTCCCACGCTCAACGTCTCCGCCACCTGGGAAGGCGCGGCGCCGGAGGTCATGGAGAACGAGGTCGTCGAGCCGCTCGAGGAAACCCTGATCCAGATCGAGGGCATTCGGACCATCACCTCAAGCTCGCGCATGGGATCGGCCAACATCACCGTCGAGATCGAGCTCTCCCGCGACGTCGACCTGGCCCTCCAGGACGTTCAAGCCAAGGTTTCCCAGGCCGTGCGCAGCCTGCCCCGGGACATGGATCCCCCGACGGTCTCCAAATCGAACCCCGAAGACCAGCCGATCATGATGGTCCGACTCGGCGGGCCCTACCCCCAGCGCGTCCTCAGCGATTACGTCCGCTACGGCCTCAAAGAGAAGCTCCAGACCATCCCGGGCATCGGCGAGATCTCGCTCATGGGCACCCTGGAGAGGAACGTTCGCATCTGGCTCGACGCCGCCCGGCTCGACGAGAAGGGCCTGACCGTCACCGACGTCATCGACGCCTTGCAGCGTGGGCATGTCGAGCTACCCGCCGGCCGGCTCGAGACGCCCGGCCGGGAGATCAATGTCCGCGTCCTCGGTGAGGCGCTCGACCTCGACACCTTGCGCAAGATCGTTGTCCGCGAGGTCGAAGGCAGCCCCATCTACCTGAGCGACGTGGGCATGGTCGAGGACGGCTTCGAGGACGTCCGCCGCATCGCCCGGGTCGACGGCGGCCCGGCCCAGGGCATCGGCATCAAGAAGCAGCGCGGCGCCAACGCCGTGGCCGTGGCCCGGCAGGTGCGGGCGACGCTCGACGCCTACATGAAAACCCTGCCGAGCGACATGACCGTCGGCATCACGAACGACAGCACCGAGTTCATCCGCCAATCGGTCAACGAGATCCAGTTCGAGCTCCTGCTCTCGGTCGTCCTCACGGCCTTCGTCTGCTGGCTCTTCCTGGGGTCGCTGTCGAGCACGCTCAACGTCATCCTGGCCATTCCGATGTCGCTCCTCGGCACGGTGGCCATCATCTATTTCCTGGGATTCACCTTCAACACCTTTACGCTGTTGGCCCTGGCCTTGGCTGTCGGCATCGTCGTCGACGACGCCATCATGGTCATGGAGAATATCTTCCGCCATCGCGAGGGCGGTGAGGCCCTCGTGCCGGCGGCCCTCAATGGGACGAAGGAGATCGCCTTCGCCGCCCTGGCCGCGACCCTGGCCGTCGTGGCCATCTTCATCCCCGTTGTGTTCATGAAGGGCATCATCGGGCGGTACTTCCTGCAGTTCGGTATTACTCTCTGTCTGTGCGTCCTGCTGTCCTACATCGAGGCCGTCACGTTGGCCCCGGCCCGCTGCTCGCAGTTCCTCAAGACGACGCGGGAGGGCCGGAACAAGGTCGGCCTGGCCGTCGACCGGGAGTTCCGCCGGCTCGAAGGTCTCTACGCCCGGATCCTTCGCGGCGGCCTGCGCAAGCCGGGCCTCATCCTCGTCCTCGCGGCCATCCTCTTCGCGGCGGCCATCCTGGTCTTTACGCTTCTCCCGAGCGAGTTCGTACCCTCGCAGGATCAGAGCCGGATCATGGTCCGCCTGATGACCGCCGTCGGCTCCGATATCACCGAGACGGACGCTCTGATCATCAGGGCCGAGGACAAGGTCCGCAGCCACCCCGAGGTCACCCAGATCTTCAGCTTCGTCGGCGGCGGCAGCAGCATCAACGCCGGCATGCTCTACGTCACGCTGGTCCCGCCTAAGGATCGCAAACTGGACCAGACCGGCCTCTCGGCCGTCATCCGCCGCGAGCTCAACGCGATCCCCGGCATCCGGGCCGTCATGCAGGACACATCTCAACAAGGGTTCACGGCCCAGCGCGGCTTCCCGGTCGAATTCTCGGTGCGCGGGTCCGATTGGAACCAGCTCGTGCCGCTCAGCCAGAAGGTCATGAGCGACCTCTCGGCAAGCGGCGCCGTGGTCGACCTCGACTCGGATTACCGCGTCGGCATGCCCGAGCTGCGGGTGACCCCGGATCGGGCGGTCTGCGCCGACGTCGGCGTCTCCGTCGACGAAGTGGCCACGACCATCAACGCCCTGGTCGGCGGCATCCGCGTCGGGAAATACAGCACGGGCGGACGCAGACTCGACGTCCGGCTCAAGCTCATGGCCGGGCAGAGGTCGCGGCCCGAGGACATCTCACGGCTGCGCGTCCGGGCCCGGAACGGCGAGCTCGTGCCGCTTTCGTCGCTCGTCGTCTTCGAGGAGAAGGCTGCCCTCCAGGCCATCACCCGGCGCGACCGGGAGAGGGCCATCTCCATCTACGCCAACGTCGCCCCGGGCCACGCCCAGGCCGAGGCCCTGCGCGTTGTCGAGGGGCTCGGCAAGACCCTGCCGGTCGGCTACCGGCTCGTCCTGGGCGGATCGAGCATGGCCTTCCGGGAATCCATGAGCAGCCTGCTGTTCGCCATGTTCCTGGGCATTGCCATCGCCTATATGATCCTGGCCTCTCAGTTCAACTCGTTCAAGGACCCGGTGACGATCATCACCATCCTGCCGCTATCGATCGCCGGAGCGGCCTTCGCCCTGCTCGTCGCCCGGCAGTCGCTCAATATCTTCAGCATGATCGGGTTGCTGCTGCTGATGGGCATCGTCAAGAAGAACTCCATCATCCTCGTCGACTACGCCAACGCGTTCAAAGCGAAGGGTTTCGGAGCGAAGGAGGCCATGGAAAAGGCCGGGCCCATCCGGCTGAGGCCGATCCTGATGACGGCCACCGCGACCATGATGGCGGCCATCCCGCCGGCCCTCGGCATCGGCTCGGGCTCCGAGATCCGCATGCCCATGGCCATCGCCGTCATCGGCGGCCTGGTGCTGTCGACGGCCCTGAGCCTGATCGTCGTCCCGGCGTTCTACGTGACGGCGGACAAGCTGGCCAGGAAGAAAAAGCCGGCCGAGGTGCCCGAGGCCCAGAAAGCCGAAGCCTAATGGGGTCGGACCACAGAAACAAAGAACATTATCAATGACTTAGGCCCTGTTTTGGGCCTTCAAAAAGCCTAAATACGGTGTTTTCGGGCTCGAAAACGAGACGTCGGGTCCGGTGATGCCGGCGCCTCTAACCTCAGAACGTCAAACTTTCTTGTCGGACGCGCCGGGCTTGGTCAGGGGGATGCCCTTCGCACAGAGCGGGCATACGTCCGGCTCATAGGCCGCAACCTTGAGCGCAAGGAGACTCCCGACGGCCTGGCCCTCGATGGGGACAGCGCCGGCGCTCCGGTCGACGAGGACGTAGATCCCGGCGACCGGCACCTGATGCTCGCGCAGGCAGGCCAGAACCTCCTGGATGGAGCCTCCTGTCGTCAGGATGTCCTCGACGATGACGGCGCTCGAGCCGTCGAGCCCGGAAAAGCCCGAGCGGATGGTCATCCTCTCATCGGCCCGCTGGGTAAAAGCGAACTTTTTACCCAGCTTGAGAGCGGCCAGAAAACCGATGGCGATGGCGCCATAGGCCGGGGAGACGACATAGTCGAAATCGGGGACCTCGCGGCGGATCTTGTCGACGAGCAGGTCGACGATCTTCTCGAGCGCCGCCGGCCTCTCGATGAGCCGGATCTTCTCGAAGTACCACTCGGAATGCTTGCCCGAGGTCAGCTTGAAGTGCCCATGGAGCAGGGCTTCGCTGTCCTTGAACAGGGCGAGTACGGTTTCGCTTTCCGCGGGCAGGGTCATTTCGGGCCTCCTTCGATGCGAGACGACCCTTCCCTTATAAACGATTGCGAAGCGGGGGGCAAGAGGCAACACAGGGTGCTGAACGTGACCGGGCTCGCCGCCGAGGGTCTTGCGGCCACGCGGTGATTGTGCTAAACGGAGAATCAAATGGATAACGAATTCCGCGATGACCGCGTCTGTTTCGTCTGCGGCGAAAAGAACCCCGCCGGCCTGAAGCTTCGCCTGCGGACGGATCC
Source organism: Candidatus Aminicenantota bacterium (assembly GCA_017883305.1). Lineage (GTDB taxonomy): Bacteria > Acidobacteriota > Aminicenantia > Aminicenantales > Saccharicenantaceae > RBG-16-66-30. The sequence goes on from JADGNU010000068.1 coordinate 9,438, forward strand.
GAAGCGCGGGGAATCCGCCGCCGAGGTGACCTTCGCCGAGGACTTTCAGGGCTGGGCCGGCATCGTTCACGGCGGCCTCGTGGCCACCGTCCTCGACGAGGCCTTGATCTACGCTGCGGCGGCGAAAGGTCTCAAGTGCGTCACCGGGGAGATCACTGTGCGCTATGTCAAACCGGCTTCGACCGGTGTCACCTATGCGCTCAAGGGTCGTTTTCTCGAGGACAGGGGGCGCATCGTTCTCGCCGAAAGTGTCCTCGTCGACGGCGATGGACAGGAAATCGCCAGAGCCACGGGGAAGCTGTTCAAGATCTAGCCTAGCCCGGCCGCCGCCTCTTACACACGACGTTTTCGGGCGCAAAAACACCGGTTTTAAGCCTTTTCAAGGCCAAAAAACAGACCTAAATAGTTAATAATACTTGTTGTTACTGTGGTCCGACCCCTAAAAGAAAAAGAATCGGAGGGTGACGAACAGAAGGAACAGGCCATAAAGCAGCTTGACCGTCTTGGTCGGCAGGCTGATCGTGATGAGGGCGCCGAAGACGGTCCCGATGAAGAGACCTCCGGCGATCCAGGCCGCTGCCCCGAGATCGAGGTTCCCTGCCCGCTGGTAATAGATCACTCCGGGTATGCCGAACGGAAAGAGGATGGCCCCGAGCGAGGTGGCGATGGCCCGCTTGGCCGGGTAGTGCAAGGCCAAGGTCAGCAAGGGCACGATGATGTTGCCGCCGCCGATCCCGAACATGCCGGCCATGACCCCGGCCAAAAGGCCGATCCCGACGAGCGGCCAAGGCGACGGATAGGGATTTTCCTCCGGCTCCGGCTTGGCTGCGACCGCCAGCCCCCGCCACTTCCGGAAGCGGCGCACCGGGTCGATGAAGTTCCAGCCGACATAGAGGCAGAACAGCGCGAAGAACTTGCGCATGAGGTCGACCGGAAGCGTGTTGGCCAGCCAGGCTCCGACCAGGACCGACGTCAGCAGCCCGGCGGCGATGAACGCCGACGCCCGCAGGTCGATGACCTTGGCCCGGTAATAGGCGATGACGCCCAGGATGCCGACCGGCAGCAGAATGGCCGCGAGCGAGGTCCCGGTCGCCTTGACCAGGGGAAAACCGGCCAGGAGGATGAGCGCCGGAACGATGATGATGCCGCCGCCGATCCCGAACAGCCCGGCGAAAACGCCCGCCGCCACCCCGACCAGGATGAGCCACGGCCCGTTCATGCCCGCGATTATAATCGAATCGCCGGCGCTGTGGTATATTAAATATTTGGAGGTTCCATGAGAACGACGTTCGACTCCCGGCTCAAAATCATAGGCATCTTCTCGGTCGCGTTCGCCCTTCTCCTCGCTCTCTCCGGCTGCCGCGGCAAGAGCGCCGCTTCTGCTTCTCCCGCCGCCTCAGCCACTCCGGCCCCGGCCGTATCCGCCTCCCTCGATTACCCCATCCGCCCCGTCCCCTTCACCCAAGTCGAGCTCACGGATTCTTTCTGGGCCCCCCGCCTCGAGACCAACCGGACTGTCTCCGTCCCTTACGCCCTGCGCATGATCGAAGAGACCGGCCGTGTCGACAACTTCCGCAAAGCCGCCCGCCTCATGTCCGGTCCAACCAAAGGCCGCCGCTTCAACGACTCGGACGTCTACAAGGCTATGGAGGCCGCCGCCTACACCCTCCGCCTCCACCCCGACGCCGCCCTCGACAAGACCCTCGACGACCTCATCGCCCTCATCGCCCGGGCCCAGGAACCGGACGGCTATCTTTTCACGACCCGCACGGCCGACCCGGCTCATCCCGCTCCCGGGTCCGGGCCCGAGCGCTGGTCGAACCTGCGCGTCAGCCACGAGCTGTACAACGTCGGCCACATGTACGAGGCCGCCGTGGCCCATTTCCAGGCCACCGGCAAGCGCACCTTCCTGGCCATCGCCGAGAAGAACGCGGCTCTCCTCCTCCGCACCTTCGGCACCGGCCCTGGCCAGCGCCGCGGCTTCCCGGGGCACCAGGAGATCGAGATCGGCCTGTCCAAGCTCTACCGCGTGACCGGCAACCGCGCCTACCTCGACCTGGCCAAGTTCTTCCTCGACGAGCGCGGCCAC